>NZ_JAMYQT010000019.1:0-137586 GCF_040320985.1 Mesorhizobium sp. M0571 | reverse complement strand
GCCGACGACGGCGAGAGTCTTGTCATCTCGCGCGACTACATCCGCCAGGGCATGCGCGATCGGGCGAGCGACATTCTCACCCAGACGCTTGGGCTCCGCACCGACCTCGACATCCGCCAGGCCATCGAGCGGCAGGTCGACACTGAGCGCTGGACGCAGCTCGATCGCCAGCTTGTTCGCGACACCGACCGTCATGGCATCATTGATCTCGCGCCACACCCTGATCGCCAGCCCGACGAGTTCCTGGGGCTCAAAGTCGGCCGGCTCCGGCAACTGGAAAGGCTAGGCCTCGCGAACGAGATCCGTCCCGGCCAGTGGATGGTGGTGGAAGAGGCCGAGGCAACTTTGCGCGCCCTCGGTGAACGCGGCGACATCATCAAGCGCATGCACCGCAGTCTCACCGTGCATGGGCTAAAAAGAGGGACAGCCGACTATGTGCTGGCCGCCGAAAAGATTGATGCGCCCGTGATCGGCCGACTGCTCGAACGCGGCCTCGACGACGAACTGCGGGGCTCGGCCTATGCCATCGTCGACGGCATCGATGGGCGCACACACCACCTTCGCTTCCATGACCCTAATGCGGCCGGAGACTCCGACCCGGGCTCGGTCGTGGAGTTGTGCCGCGATGCGAGTGCAAATGGCGGTGGCCGGGTCAGGCTCGCCGTCCGCTCCGACCTCTCAATCGAACAGCAGGTCCATGCTTCCGGCGCGACTTGGCTCGATCGCCAACTCGTTGCACGCGAGCCTGCCGAATTCGGTGAGGGCGGCTTTGGAAGGGACGTAAGACAGGCGCTGCAAGATCGGGTCGACCACCTTGTCAGGCGCGATCTGGCCAGGCGCGAGGGACAGCGCGTCATTCTTGCGCGCAATCTGATCGATACACTACACGATCATGAGGTGGAATCGCTCGGTGCCCGCCTCGCCGCCGAGACGGGCCTGTCATTCACGAAGGCTGCCAACGGCGATCAAGTGGCTGGGATTTACCGGCGGCGTTTCTCGCTGGCTTCAGGCCGGCTCGCGATGATCGATAATGGACTCGAATTCAAGCTCGTGCCCTGGTCGCCGTCGCTCGAAAAGCGATTGGGTAATCAAGTTACCGGGGTCGTGGGCTCGGATACGGGGGGCGTGGATTGGAGCCTGGGAAAGAAGCGCGGCATCGGGTTATGAAGGTTGCAGGCGTATGCTCTATCCTGATGCTAGGAAGCCAGCACGGTCCGTCGCACATTCTGTTTGTACCTGCACAGTGAAGCGCCAATTGCCTTGTCAAAAAAAGGGACTTTGCGAATCCTCGATCAGCCCGCGGTCAGCACGACCTTGACACTCTGTGAGCGGTCGGCGGCAAGATGGAAGGCGTCGGGGGCGCAAGAAAGCGTGCGCTCCGCGGTCACCAGCTTTAGGACGTCCACCTCACCCGAAACGATGAGACCGACCGCCCGGCCGAACTCCTTGCCGAAGCGGAAGGTGCCCTTGAGGTCGATCTCCTTGGCCATTACCGCATTGGCAGGCAGCGGGATCTGGCCACCGGGAAGATTGCCGACCTGGACCACCGTGCCGCCGCGCCGGACACTGGCGATCGCCGCGGCAAGGCCTGCGGCAGTGCCTGAAATCTCGAACGCCACATCAAGCGAACCGCCGGCGGCGAGCGCCTGGAGCTCGGCGTCGCCGCTAGAAAGGTCGATCGTCCTGTCGGCGCCCAACCTGCGGGCGAAGGCGAGCGGAGCGGCGGCGATATCGGCGACGGTAAGCTCAGCGCAGCCGGCAAGCCTGGCCGCGAGCATGGTCAAGAGACCGATGGGGCCGGCACCGAACAGGATGACGTTGCGGCCACTGATGTTGCCCGCCCGCGCGACGGCGTGCAGGCTGACCGCCAGCGGTTCGGCAAGTGCGGCCGCCTGGTAGGCCACATCAAATGGAACCTTGAAACATTGCGCGGGCGTGGCGTCGAACAGACTGGCGAAGCCGCCCTGCATATGCGGCGTCTTCGATGCCGAGCCCATGAAATGGATGTTTTCGCAGAGATTGGCGCGGCCTTCCAGGCATCGCGCGCAATGCCCGCACCAGCGCGACGGATTGACCGCAACGTGATCGCCGACGCCCAGGCCGGGCGCGGCGCCGTTGATCTCGACGATTTCGCCGGAGATCTCGTGGCCGAGGACAAGCGGCGAGGTGACGACGAAGTCGCCGGTTCGGGCATGGCGGAAATAATGCAGGTCGGAGCCGCAAATGCCCCCCGCGCCGAAACGCACCCGCACCATCCCTGGCGCCAGCGGTCCCAGCGGATGCGCCACCATACGCAGGTCCTGCGGGCCGAACAGCGTTGCGGCAATCACCTGGCCGCTCACCGGATCAGGCCCATCTCGGTCGGCAGCCAGAGCGTGATGGCGGGTATGAAGGTGATCAGAAGCAGCGCCACTATAAGCGGCACCAGCCATGGCAGGATCGCCATGGTGGTACGCTCGACCGAGAGCTTGGCGACGCGCGACAGCACGAACAGCACCATGCCGAGCGGCGGGTGCAAAAGCCCGATCATCAGGTTGAGCGTCATGATCAGCCCGAAATGCACCGGGTTGATGCCGTAGACGGCGGCGACCGGCAGCAGGATCGGCACCAGAATGGTGATCGCGGCGATCGTATCGAGGAAGCAGCCGACCACCAGCATCAGGATGTTGACCAGGATCAGGAAGACCCATTTGTTTTCGGTGAGCGCGAAGATGAAGTTTGAAAACAGTTGTGCCGCCTGGCTGACGGTGAGCAGCCAGGCGAAGATCGATGCGGCGGTAACGATGAACAGCACCGAAGCGGTCGTCTCGATCGTGTCGAAGCTGGCCTTGGCGAGCAAGCGCAGCGTCATCGTTCGGTAGCGCACCAGCCCGAGAAAAAGCGACCAGATCACGGCCGCCATCGCCGCTTCGGTCGGCGTGAACCAGCCCATCGTCATGCCGCCGATCAGGATGACCGGTGTCATCAGCGCCATGACCGCGGAGAAGTCGAAATACCAGTCGGTCACGATCAGCACCAGCAGCGCGATACCGACCGCGATGTTGATCGACAGGCCAAGCTGCACGAGCACATAGCAGGCAATCGGAAAGGCAGCCACCACCAGCACCTCGCCCGCCGCTTCAGCCAGCCGCCGAAGCTCGAAGGGTGTGTCGGAGCCCCAGCCGCGCCTGTAGGCGAAGATGGCGACCGTGATCATCATCAGCACGGTCATGACCACGCCAGGCAGGATGCCGGCCATGAACAGCGCGCCGATCGAGACATTTGCCATCATACCGTAGATGACGAAGGGCAGCGAAGGCGGGAAGATCGGCCCAAGCGTCGCGGAAGCGGCGGTGACCCCGACCGCAGCGTCGATCGGGTAGCCGTGGTCCTTCATCGCCTTGATCTCGATGGTGCCGATGCCGGCGGCGTCGGCGAGCGCGGTGCCCGACATGCCGGAAAAGATCACCGATCCGATGATGTTGACCTGCGCCAGGCCGCCCTTCATCCAGCCGACCAGGGCAAGGGCGAAGGAATAGATGCGCCCGGTGACCCCGGCGATGTTCATGAGGTTGCCGGCCAGGATGAAGAAGGGAACGGCGAGCAGCGGAAAACTCTCCACCCCGGCGATCATGCGCTGGGCCGCGATGATGTCGGGCGCGACGCCGTAGATGACGAGGTAAAGGATCGAGGCGGCCGCCATCGAAACGGCGACCGGCACGCCAATGAGCATCAGGACAATGAAACCTCCGACCAGAAGCAGCATCGCTCAGACCCCTGCCGTCTCGAACGCACCAGGACGCTCGAGCACCGAATAGCCGCGCCTGTAATTGCCGATAAAGACCTGGATCGAGCGCAGAAGCATCAGCACGAAGCCGGCCAGTACGGCGTAGAAGAACCAGCGCCGCGGCAGGTTGACGGTGACCATGCGCTCATGCGCCACGATCGTGACGTAGCGCCACATCAGCCAGGATCCGTAGGCGAAGAATGCGATGCGGATAACATCGACGGCGAGCGCCAGCCAGCGGCCGACGCGCTCCGGCAGATAGTGGTAAAGCACGTCGACATGGATATGGCGCGACAGGCGCACGCACATGGCTGCGCCGAGAAAGACAACGACGACGAGCGCGTTGATGGCGATCTCCTCGGTCCAGGCAAGGCTGTTGTTCAGCGCATAACGGGTGAAGAACTGCAGGAAGACACAGACGACCATGCCCCAGAACACGGCAAGCGTGATCCAGTCCTCGATGCCGTGGTCCGACAGGTCGACGTGTACCGGCACCTCCTCGAAAGCCTGGGCGATCTCTTCGACGGTGATCTCGGTGTGGTGTTCCTCGGCCATCGGCGCGGGCTCCCGAAGCTGGTGGGTCGTCAAGGATTGGAAAGGCCGTCCGGCGCAACGTGAAGCCGGACGGATTGGCAGGCTAAAGCGGCGAATCCGATCGCCGCTCTCTCGTTTTGTTTGAGCATCCGAATTTTCCGATGCCCTACTTGATGGCGCGGATCGCTTCCCAATCGGCCTTGTTGTAGCCGAACTCCTCGAAGGTGACCTTCTCCAGCACATTCTTCTCGAAATCGGCACGGTCGACATCGGTCACGCTGATGCCGCGGTCCTTGAATACCTGCACCAGTTCCTTTTCGCGGGCGACGATCTTTGCCGTGGCGCGGGCGGCAGCCTCCTGCATCACCTCGGTGAAGATCTTCTTGTCCTCGTCGGAAAGCGAGGCCCAGCGCGACGCCGATATGATGGTGTTGAGATGATCGACGATGTGGCCAGTGAGCACGATGTTCTTCTGCACCTCGTAGAATTTCTTCGCCTCGATGGTGGTTAGCGGGTTCTCCTGGGCCTCGACCGTGCCGTTCTGCAGGGCCAGGTAGACCTCGGCGAAGGCAATCGGCGCGGTGTTGGCGCCGCAGGCACGCGGCATGGCCAGATAGGCCGGCACGTCGGGAACGCGCATTTTTAGGCCTTGCATGTCGGAGCACTTGGCGATCGGCCGATTCGAGGTGGTCTGCCGCGTCCCGTAATAGGTGGTGGCGGCGATGTGATTGCCGGTCTTGTCCTCATAGCCCTTGGTCAGGGCCTTGTAGACGTCGCTCTTGGTGTATTTCAGCAGATGGTCGGCATCACGGAACGTATATGGGAAATAGGTGACGCCGATCGGCGGATATTCGCGCGCCGCGAAGCTCGATCCGGAAATGATGATATCGACAGTGCCGAGCATCAGGCCCTGGTTGATGTCTGCTTCCTTGCCGAGCTGCGAGGCCGGATAGACGTCGATGGCGTAGCGGCCCTGGGTGCGCTTCTTGATCTCCTCCGCCGCCCATACGGATTCAGTGTGGAAGGGCTCCGACGTCTCGTAGACATGTGCCCATTTCAGGACCGTCTCCGCCGAGGCCGACGCCATGGGCATGGCAATTGCGACGATCGCACCGAGCAGAACTGCGTATTTCCTCAACATCTAATTCCTCCCTGGTTGGATTTGACTGCCGGATCTCCCCCCGGCCGACTGCTATTCCGCAACCTCCTTGGCTGCGGCTCTCTCATCGAAATTGCATGAGAATCTGATTTGCGACTGGCGCAGATGCTGCTGCATGGCGGCCTTGGCCCGCTCGGGATCGCGCGCGGCAATCGCATCGCGAACGGCACGATGCTCCTTTGCCGCGATCTGCCAGGAATCGCTGGTCTCGAAATAAATCGACAGGCGTTCGAAGTAAGGGTTCATGCGCTGATCGAAAAGCTCGCCGATGAAGCGCACCAGCACGGCGTTCTCGAGAATGCCGGCGACGGCGGTGTGGAATTCCCGGTCAAGCGCGATGGTCATCTTGTTGGGGTGACGCATGGCCTCCATTCGGCGCAGCACGTCGTCGAGCCGTTCGATATCTGCAGGCCGAACGTGGAGAGCAGCTTCGGCGGCGATCGCGCCTTCGACGAATTCGCGTGCGCGCAACAGCTCGAACGGGCCCTCCTCCATTTCGGGATCGGAGGCGGCGGCGCTCGGCGGATCGGTGACGTAGATGCCCGAGCCGACGCGGATGCGTATGCGGCCTTCGACCTCCAGTGCTATCAGCGCTTCACGAACCGTCGGGCGGGAAATTCCGAGCTGGTCGGCCAGATCCCGCTCGGTCGGCAGACGGTCGCCGACGGAAAACTCGCCAGCATCGATCAGCTGCCTGAGCTGATCGGCGACCTGCCGGTAAAGCCGGCGTGGTTCAACGGCCTGGATCGGCATGCGCGTCTAATCCCTCCCGGCTCGCCCTGGTACATTGGTCTGACCCATTGACCGCAAGCTTAGACAGACGACCCAGAGAGTCAAGCTCACCCGCGCAGCGGAAGGCGGCGGCATTGCGCAGTATTCCATGCGTCAGCGCCGTCCTCCGCGAATGACCAGGACGTTCCCGGCGGCGACGAGGACGAGCCCGATGATCGCGTAAGCGGTCCAGGCGTAGCCTTCCAGCGCCGTGGAGATCAAAAGCGCAAAGACGGGAAATATGACGGTCGCATAGCCGGCGCGGGCGCCGCCAATGCGTCCAAGCAGCGTAAGGTAGGCGGCGAAAGCCATGACCGTCGATATGACGGCGAGGAAGACCAGCGAACCGACGTAGGAAGCGGTCGTCGCGAACACGAACGGTTCACCGAGGAGGAAGGCCAGGAACGCAGACCACAGAGTGCCATAAAGCATACCCCAGGCGCTGGTTGAAACGAGCGGCAGGCCGCGGCGCTGGTTTGCGACGGAGACGAGATTGCCGGCGCAGAAGCTCAGCGTGCCACAGAGGCACAGCAGAAGGCCTATCAACGTGCCGCCGGAAAGCCCGTTCGCGGCGATTTCGGGAAAGAACATCAGCGCTATGCCGGCGAAGCCGATGACGCCGCCAGCGAGAATGCGCGGCGCCGGGCGCTCGCCGATGACCAAGGCACCAAGCAGCATGTTGATGACCGAGGCGAGCGAGAAGACGACCGAGAGCAAGCCGCTGACGAGATAGCCGGCGCCGTAATAGAAAAACAGGAAGTTCGACGAGAAGATGAGGATGCCGAGCACAGCAAAGCGCAGATGATCGGTGATCGGAAAGCGGAGCCGCCGGCCGGAAAAGCCCGCCCAGGCAAAAATCAGCAGCGTGGCGATGGCGAAGCGCCAGACCAGATTGACCTCGTTCGACACGCCGCTGCCGACCTGAAGCTCGATCGCGAACCACGATGCGCTCCAGGCAATGACCGTCAGCGCGTAAAGCCCGTAGTCGACGGGTTCAAAAGGGCGGTCGCGCGTCGCCATGCGCATTTCCGCGTTAGCCGGTTCCGGGGCGGCGTTTGGTTCTCTTGTTACTGACATGCTGGCCATGGCTCAATTTTGCGTGCTTCCCATGTAAGTGAGGCAGGCCCGAGCGGTCATCAGAAAAATCGCGCTGGATTACGCCGCTGGCCAATTCGGCAACGGTTTCTGCCGCGGTCTGCGGTTTCCTTACAAGTCCTACGCCCTCACCGGCGTCTCCAGCGAGACACGCTTGTGGCGTGCCTGGCATCCAGTCAAGTTCAGTTCGAACGCTTGGAGGCGTGCGGGCATCCGGTCTATGTCGATGATCCCGCCCGCGCCTTTGCCGTCATGCGCGCATTCATCGCGTCTACTGGTGCGCCTTGATGCAAGACGTCTTCCGCTCATAGGACGCTTACAGACCAACTGTCCGCCTTCGCCGCTTCTGAACCCAGACGACGAGACCGAGCAACAGCAGAGCCGGAATGGCGAACCAATAGCGCGACGGCCGTTCCGCAGGGACTAGCACCTGGTTGATTTCGTCGCCGGGCTGCAGGCCGAATTTGGCCGCCTGGCTGCCCAGTCGCACCACGCCGACCGTCACGCTGTCGCCAAGCGCACTGACGTCCAGGCCCGCAGCCTTCAGGCGTTCGGTCGACGAATTTGCGGGCCCGAGCTGCAGCCGTACCAGCTTCGATATCTCATCGCCGTTGAGGTTCAGTGTCGTCAGGCGCAAGCGAACTGCGCCTCCCTCGGCTGTCTCGTCGACGATACGGCCGAGTTCGGAGGCAGGTACTGCCCGATAGGGTTCGCTCACCTGATCGAGCAACAATCCCGGCCTGAACAAGATGAAACAGGCCACAAGCAACGCAATCGTCTCGTACCAGCGGTTGCGCACGAGCATCCAGTTCTGCGTCGCCGCTACAAACGAGACCATGGCCAGTGTGGACGTCACCACCATCGCGACGAAGTCGAAGGGACCTTCGAGATCGATCATCAGCAGTCCGGTGTTGAAGATGAAGATGAACGGCAAGAGACCGGTACGGATCTCGTATTTGAAACCCTGAATTCCGGTCTTCACAGGGTCGGCGCCGGAAATCGCCGCCGCAGCATAAGCCGCCAGCCCCACTGGCGGCGTCACATCCGCCATCAACCCGAAATAGAACACGAACATGTGGACGGCGACCAGCGGCACGGCAAGATCGTTCTGCGCCGCCAAATCGACGATGACCGGCGCCATCAAGGTGGCGACGACGACATAGCTCGCGGTTGTCGGCATGCCCATGCCGAGAATGATGCAGATCACCGCAGTGAATAGAAGCATGACGATGAAGCTGCCGCCCGAGATGAATTCGACCAGTTCGGTCATCACCAGCCCGATGCCGGTGAGCAGGACCGTGCCGACGATGATGCCGGCCGTCGCAGTGGCGATGCCGACCGTGGTCATGTTGCGCGCGGCGGCGGACAGGCCACCGACCAGATCGTCGAGACCGTGAAGCCAATGCGGTGCCAGTGCCCGGTCCTTGCGGAAAAAGGCGGTAAGCGGCCGCTGCGTGACGATCAGCGCCATCAGGGCAACAACGCCCCAGAATGCCGAGAGGCCGGGCGACAGTTCCTCCACCATCAGGCACCAGATCAGCAGGATCACCGGCAGCAGAAAATGCAGGCCGGTGCGCGCCGTCTCGCCGAAGTGCGGAATTCTGAGGATCTCACCTTCCAGATCCTCGAGCGGCAGGTCGGGATGGCGCGCCCGGTGGGCGACAAGGCCGATATAGACGGCGACCAGCGCGGCACTGATCATCCAGGTCGCAGCGGCGCCGAACACCACTTTGGTCCAGCCAATGCCATAGTAGACCAGGCCGGCCAGGACAATGAAGCCGCATACGCCCATCAGCCCGCGCAGCGCACCCTGAAATGCGGAGTGTGTGCTGCGTGACGGCAGGCCCTTCAGTCCCATCTTCATCGCCTCGATATCGACGATGTAGAACAACGAACCGTAGGTCAGCAGCGCGGGATAGAAGGCGTGCTTGACCACCTCGGCATAGGAGATGCCGACATATTCCGCGATCAGGAACGCGGCCGCGCCCATCACCGGAGGCATCAATTGACCGTTGACGCCGGCCGCGCATTCGATGGCGCCGGCTTTCACCGCAGAATATCCGACCCGCCGCATCAGCGGGATGGTGAAGGTTCCGGTGGTCACGACATTGGCGATCGAAGAGCCGGAAATCATGCCGGTCAGACCAGAGGCCACGACACCGGCCTTGGCCGGACCGCCGCGGTATTTTCCGAGCAGCGAGAAGGCAAGCTGGATGAAAAAGCCACCGGCTCCGGCGCGTTCCAGCAATGTTCCGAACAGAACGAACATGAAGACGACATTGGTGGACACACCGAGGGCAACACCGAAGACCCCCTCCGACGTCAGCCACATCTGCGAGGCCGCGCGCGATAACGTCGCGCCCTTGTGGCCGAGCAGGCCAGGAAGGTGAGGCCCGGCGAAGATATAGATCAGCATGATCGCCGCGATGACGGTGATGGCAGGCCCAACCGCGCGACGCGCGGCCTCGAGCAGGATGAGGACGCCGGCGATCGAGACAACCAGGTCAGCCGTAGTGGGAAGACCCGGCCGATGGGCGATATCGCTGTAGAAGACCAACAGATAGAGGGCGGACGCCGCCCCGGCGATGCCTAGCACCCAGTCGGGCAGCGGCACCCGGATGCGCGACGAGGTCTTGAAGGCCGGAAACGTCAGCATCGCCAGAAACAGGGCGAAGGCCAGGTGGATGGAGCGGGCGATGCCGTCGCTGACGACACCGAAATTGAGCATGAACGGAAGGGGCGAGGCATACCAGAGCTGGAACAGCGACCATGCCAGCGACACACCGAGGATCAGCTTCGCGGTGAGGCCGGTTGGCTTGCGCCCACCGGTGTCGGCCTCGGCGACGATCTCGTTGAGCTTGTCAATGTCGATGGCGGGTTGGTCAGGCGCTCCCGCCTGCTGGCTTTGATCTGTCATCGTTCCCCACAATCATTTGCAATGCGAGGCGCCCGCGGGCGCCTCGCATTGGAGGCCTCAGAGCCAGCCCTTTTCCTTGTAGTAGCGCTCCGCGCCCGGATGCATTGGCGCCGACAGACCGGTCTTGATCATCTCCTTGGGGTCGAGATTGGCGAAGGCCGGATGCAGCTTCTTGAAATCGTCGAAATTTTCGAAGACCGACTTCACCAGCTCGTAAACCACCTCATCGGGCGTGCTGGCGTTCGCCACGACGGTAGCGCGGACGCCGAATGTCTTCACGTCGTCTGGGTTGTTGGCGTACATGCCGCCCTTGATGGTGGCGACTGAATAGTAGGGATGAGCTGCTAACAGCGCGTCCACTGCCGGACCGGTCAGCGGGACGAGTTTGGCACCGCAGGCCGTGGTCGGATCCTGGATCGCGGCGGACGGATGACCGACGCCGTAGAAGAAACCGTCGATCTTATTGTCGCATAGCGCGCTGCCCTGCTCGTCCGCCTTCAGCTCTGCGGCAAGCGAGAAATCGCCGAGCCTCCAGCCCATCTGCTTAAGCAACTCCTCCATCGACGAGCGGGTGCCTGACCCGGGATTGCCGACGTTGAAGCGTTTGCCTTTGAAGTCCTCGAATTTGGCGACGCCGGCATCGGGCCGCGCCAGCACGGTAAACGGCTCGGGATGGACGGAGAATACGGCCCGCAGATCCTTGAACGGCTTGCCGTCGAAATTTCCGGTCCCGTCATAGGCCTGGTACTGGACGTCCGATTGGGTCAGGCCGAAATCGAGGTCGCCGGTCTGGATGGAGTTGACGTTGAAGACGGAACCGCCGGTCGACTCCGTCGAGCATCGGATGCCGGTTTTCTGCCGGTCCTTGTTCATCAGTCGGCAAATAGCGCCGCCGACAGCGTAGTAGACGCCGGTGACCCCGCCGGTGCCGACCGTGACGAAGCGCTGCTCGGCGGCGACGGACGGCAGCGCCAGCAGCATGCAGGCCGCCGCGCCGATCAGGGTTTTCATTGAACTATACATGGTTGCTACCTCTCTGGTGGTTGTCCCGGCCCGTCGCCGATGACGTTGGAACTGGTTTGAGGCGGTCCGCGTCGCGCAGGTCAGACTACTGAAGCGATCGCAGCATCGATCGCCTCACCGAGCCGTTCGACGATCCGATCAATATCCTGTTGGGAAATGATGAAGGGCGGCGCAACAAGCACATGAACGCCCCGCACACCGTCAATCGTCCCGCCCATCGGATAAATCATCAGGCCGCGGGCCATTGCTTCGCGCTTGATGCGGGCGTTGAGTTCAAGCTTCCGGTCGAACGGCTCCTTGGTGGCGCGATCAACCACCAGTTCGATTCCTCGAAACAAACCCCGCCCACGAATGTCGCCGACGTGATGGTGATTATCGAAGCGCTGGCGCAGACGTTCGTCCAACTGCGCGCCCATTGCGCTGACGTTGTCGAGCAGACGGTCGCGCCGGATGACCTCCTGCACGGCAAGGCCGGCCGCCGCCGCCATGGGATGCCCCATATAGGTATGTCCATGCTGGAAGAAGCCCGAGCCTTGGGCAAAGGCGTCGAAGATATGCCGGCCGAGCAGCACCGCGCCAATCGGCTGGTAGCCACCGCCGAGCCCCTTGGCGATGGTCAGCAGGTCGGGAGCGATGCCGTCCTGCTCGCACGCATGCAGCGTGCCGGTACGGCCCATGCCGCACATCACCTCATCGAGGATGAGCAGCACGCCGTAGCGGTCGCAGATCGCGCGAATGCGTTTGAAGTAATCGGCGACCGGCGGCACGGCGCCGAGCGTGGCACCCACCACCGGCTCGGCGACGAAGGCGATGACCTCGTCCGCGCCGAGTTCGAGGATCTTGTCTTCGAGCTGCTGGGCGGCGCGCGCCGCGTAGGCTTCGTCGCTTTCGCCATACTTTTGATAGCGATAGGCGTAACAGGGGTCGATGTGATGGGTCTCGATCAGCAACGGCCTGAACTGGGCGCGTCGCCATTCATTGCCGCCGGTGGCGAGAGCGCCGAGCGTATTGCCGTGATAGCTCTGCCGGCGTGCGATGAGATGGCGCCGTTGCGGCTCGCCTTTCTCGACAAAATATTGCCTGGCCATCTTGAGCGCGGCCTCGATCGCTTCCGAGCCGCCGCTGACCAAATACACATGATCCAGCCCTCTCGGCGCGTCCTCGACCAGCCGATCCGCCAAGCGTTCCGCCACCTCGGTGGTGAAGAAGCTGGTGTGGGCGTAGGCGATGCGGTCAAGCTGGGCGTGCAGCGCGGCAATCACGTCGGGATGGCCGTGGCCGAGACAGGACACGGCGGCGCCGCCCGACGCGTCGATGTAGGACTTGCCCTCTGCGTCGAACAGTTCAATGCCATGGCCGCGAACGGCGACCGGCAGCCTCGAGTGGATGGTTCGATGGAGGATGTGTGTCATCGGCGGTCTCTCACAGGCGTTGTCTTCGGCGGACGCTGGTTCAGGTGGGTCCTGAGGGCAGCGCCCTGCTCATCGAAGCGTCGCAGCGACTCAACGGCGCCCTCGCCTGCCTGGCCGGCAACAAGAGCGCCAAGGACCTCCGCGACGATGAAGGCCGGCGTCATGGTGTGGAAAAAGGACGGACTGCCTGTCGGCACGATGACCAGGTGATCGGCAAGCTGCGCCAGGGGCGCCACTTCACTGTCGGTGATCGCAATGATCGGCACGCCGCGGCCGGCAGCGAACTCGACAAGCTCGATGGTGAAGCGCGTGTAGGGCAGGACGCTGGCGGCGATCAGCACGTCGTCCGTGGTCGCGTGACCGAGGGCGTCGCCGTCGGTTCCCCGATGCCGTGCAACAGCACCGATTTCTCGCCGATCAGCGACAGGATGTAATGCAGATGCCAGGCCATCGCGTGGCTCGAGCGCAGGCCAAGGCAATAGACGCGCCTTGCCGCAGTCAGCGCTCTGGCCGTGTCGACCAGACGGTCGATCGACCTGCTTTCGGCGAGGTGGGCAAGCTGGCCGGAAATTGAATCCAAGATGTCGGCCGCCAGGGCATGGTCGCCCTTGAGCTTCTGGCTGGCCACCTGGAGGCCCGCCTTGCCGGCGAAACCGATCTCGCCGCCCCGGATTGCGGCGGCGTAGATGTCGCGCACGGTCTCGTAGCCATCAAGGCCGAGATGCTGGGCCAGCCGCGTCATCGTCGCCGGCTGCACTCCGGCGTGCCGGGCCCTGCTCGCGCATGGACAACAGCGCGACGTCATGCGGCTTGTCGAGGATGTAGCGGGCGGCGGACCGAAGCTGCGCCGACATGCCGTCGAAGGCATTGACGATCTGTCCAGCAAGCTCTCCCTGGTCCATGGATATTGCTAGCCCGCCAGACCGGCGATTGCAACGTCTGTTTCAGTATGGTCAAAGATTGATTCATATGACTCGTATTCGCCCGAAAAACGTCTCCATGAAGCCGGCCCCTGGTCTCGACCGCATCGCCATAGCCGTCGCGCCGAACGGAGGGCGTCGCAGCAAGGCCGACCATCCGGCGATTCCGCTGACACCGGCCGAACTTGCGCGGACGGCCGCGGAATGCGCCGACGTCGGTGCGGCGATGATCCATGTCCATGTCCGCGACAGAAGCGGCAACCATCTGCTCGACGCCGACGCCTACCGCCAGGCGATTGCCGCCATCCGCGGTGCTGCCGGCGACCGGCTGCTAATTCAGATCACCTCCGAAGCGCTCGGTATCTATTCGCCAGCCCAACAGATGGCCGTCATACGAGATGTGAAGCCAGAAGCGGTCTCCCTGGCGCTTCGCGAAATCGTTCCGGATGCCGGATCGGAACTCGCCTTCGCGCGCTTCATGGCCTGGCTGCATAAGGAGCGTGTGGCGCCGCAGATCATCCTCTATTCGCCCGAGGAGGCTGTCAGGCTTTCGGATATGCAGCAGCGCGGACTGATCCCCTGGGCAAGCATACCGGTTCTCTACGTGCTGGGCCGCTACACGCCGGGACAGATGTCCGTTCCTGCCGATCTCCTGCCATTCCTCGCGGCGAACATGCCGCGCTTCGATCATTGGAGCGTCTGCGCCTTCGGCCGCAACGAAGCGGCGTGTGTGACCGCCGCGGCGCTGCTCGGCGGTCATGTCCGGGTCGGGTTCGAAAACAATCTTTTCCTTCCGGACGGCAGCATAGCTTCGTCCAACGCCGAACTGGTAGCGACTGTCGCACGCATATTCGCCGACTGTGGCATCAACATCGCCTCGGCTGCCGAGCTGACTGCTCAATGGAACGCGTCGTTTCGTTCCATATAACTCCGTTCGTCGTCGTGACAAACCGAAGCGTATTTTCGGCGGCAAGCTCGCGCAAGGCATAGCGAGGCGGCCCGCGGCGGGCAATTGCAATGACAGTGCCGGTCGTTGTAACCATTCCGACCGCTTGATATTGGAGGAGACGCAGCATGGACCGATTCACCGGCGGTTGCCTGTGCGGCAACGTCCGAATTGTGGCGTCGGGGCGCCCATACCGGGTCGGCCTTTGTCACTGTCTCGACTGCCGCAAGCATCATGGCGCCCTTTTTCACGCTTCCGCGATATTTCCTGAGGATGCGGTGACGATCGACGGCGAAACACGCGACTACGCCGGGCGGTTTTTCTGCCCCCGCTGCGGCTCGTCCATTTTCGCACGCACCGCCGACGAAATCGAAGTGAGCCTGGGATCGCTGGATGCGCCTGACCAACTGATGCCAACCTACGAAAGCTGGATCGTCCGTCGCGAGTCCTGGTTGCCGCCGTTTCCGCTGACCAGACGATACGAGCGCGATCGTGACACCACGGGTCGCTTTGAGGAATAGGTCGCACGCCCGGTGCGAAGGCGCCGTTGCGTCACTCTGGAAGACCGGCCCTGCGGAAGCCATCAACGAAATGCTCAAGCGTCGCAGCGTCGCGGAATGGCTCCGTCGTGGCCCAGTGGCGGGTTGTGAAATGCGGGTTGCCGACGAGGAACAGTTCGACCTCTGCGCGCGCCTCGTCGAGCCGCCCCAGTTGGGCAAGGCTTGCCGCCAGGAAACGGCGTGAGCTAGTACGATAAGTCTCGTCCCTGCGCAGTGTCTCGACAGCGGCTTCGTATTCGCCGGCCGCATATTGCGCCTGGCCGAGCGTCAGATAGTACCAACTAGCCGGAAACGGGTTCAGCCGGAACGCCTTGCGAATGTGCTCAAGGCCCTCATCGACCCGTCCGGCCAAGACCGCGATGTCGGATAATGCCGCCCAGGCATCGGCCTCGTTCGGGTCGAGCTCGATTGCCTTGGCGAATTCCGCATCCGCCTCGGCGAAGCTGCGCTCATATGCAAGCAGGTAAGCCAAAACCCAGCGGCAGCCGGCATCGTTAGGGTCGATCGCCACAGCTTTGCGCGCCAGTTCCAAAGCAACGCTACGCGATGTTTCGGTTGGTCCGCCGGAATGCACCCATCCCATCCAGTGGTTCATGGCAAGCCAGCGATAGGCCTCGGCATATTCCGGATCGAGCGAAACCGCGCGGGTGAGCATCAGATGCGCTTCCTGCGCCGTCTGCGGCGAATCATCCATCAGCTTGCGCGCCCGCACGCAGAGATCGTAAGCCTCGAGATTTTTGGGCCGATTGCGCGGCGGCGGTGCACGCAGCCGGCCGAGTAACGCCTCGACGATCTTGCCGGTGACCTCGTCCTGAACGGCAAAGATATCTTCCAGGCTGCGATCGAAGCGTTCCGCCCATAGATGATCGCCACTCACTGCGTCGACCAGCTGTGCGTTGATGCGCACGTGCCCCGCGGCGCGCCGTGCACTACCCTCCAGCAGGTAGCGGACGCCAAGGTCCTGTGCGATCCCGCGCACGTCCATCGCCTTTCCTTTGTAGGCAAAGGCCGAGTTGCGTGCGATGACGAACAGGCCGGAGATCCTGGACAGGTCGGTGATCAGGTCTTCGGTCAACCCATCCGCGAAGGATTCCTGCTCGGGATCGTTGCTGACATTAACGAAGGGCAGCACGGCTATCGATGGTTTGCTGGGCAGCGGCAAAGGTTTTCGCTTCGCGCCGCCGAGCTGTTCGATGACCCCCGTGAAGCGGTAGCCGACGCGCGGAACCGTGGCGATCCATTCACCGCCGTCGGCGGCCGGGCCAAGCAGCTTCCGCAGCAGCGCGATCTGGACGGTTAGGTTGCCTTCCTCGACGGCTGTGCCCGGCCACGCCGCGTCCATCAACTCAGCCTTGCTCAGGATTTCGCCGGGCCGTCCGACGAGTGCCGCAAGCAGCTTTAGCCCGCGGTAGCTGACGGCAACAGGGACGTCGTTCCGAAGGAGCGTTCCCGCACCCGGATCAAGCACGAACGGACCAAAGGCAAAGCGCGATCCCTGCATACGGCGCATCTATAGCCCGTTTGGAAGTTTTGAGAACTATTTGGGAGAGCTTAATTACGACGCTGTTCGTATCCTGCAGAATTCATCCTCTTTCAGGTCGAGGGGCCCCCGGACCCTCAAACCATATGGAGGTTGCCATGAACGATATTCCCACCTTTGCCTCGGCCCCGCTTCAGGCAGCGCGGCCGGCGGAAGCGTCGCGTCGGCGCTACAGCCTGGCGACGCTGCGAAGCATTATCGCGGCCTGGCGCGAGCCGACACGCTTTCGCTGGGACCTCAAGCGATTGGCGGAGACCAATCCCCATCTGATCGACGATATCGGTCTGACGAGACGACAGGCCGACGAAGAGATCGCCAAGCTGCCCTTCTGGCAGCGATAGGCGAATGCTGCAAAGACACCGGATCGCCAACGAGCGGCTGATGGCAGATGAAGACGAAGCCGCCGCCCCGAAACGACGTCACAGGCTACTGGTCGCGGCGACGATCAATCCGCCCAAGACGGCAACATTGATGGTGAAGCCGGTACGAAGGGTTTCCCGTTCGTCGCCGCTGTAGCGCCAGAAGTTAAGCGCCATGAAAGACGCTGCGATGGTGAATACGGCCAAAGCTGCGGCGGGATAGGGGTCACCAACGTCCGTTGCGAGACAAAAGCCAGCTCCGATCTCCAGCACCGATCCGGCGGCGAGGAGAGGCTTGGGAGCGGGAAAGCCTCGTTCGGCCAGGGACGCTGCAATCGCCCGAAATCTAAGGAAATGCCCGGCGCCCGCCCAGATAAAGACGCCGCCGAGCAAAACCAACCCAAGGTGATGGAAGAACGCGATCATTCCTTGCTGCCGTCTTCGGTGTAAACCGCAAGCTCGTAACCATCCGGGTCCGCGAAATGGAAGCGCCGGCCGCCGGGGAACCCATAGATCGGCCTGACGATCTTGCCTCCCGCTTGCTCGACACGCTTGACCGTTCCCGGCAGATCATCAGCATAGAGAATGACGAGTGGGCCTCCTCCCGACTTCGCTGGCCCTGCCGCAAAGCCGCCTGACAAGCGGCCATCGTTGAACTCGCAATAGTCCGGGCCGTAGTCAGTGAAGGTCCAGCCGAAAGCTTTTCCGTAGAAGTCGCGTGACCGCTGAGTGTCTTTCACGTTGAATTCGACGTAGTCGATCCGTTGGTCGTTGGTGTTACCCATGATGCATACCTCTCGGTGTGATGTACGACGCCGAAAGCTAAGCACGCCCATCGCTTGCCGGATTGAACAAAACGGCCATCGACGTATGAGCTGCACGCGGCGCTGCCGATGGCGATGCATCTGACATGATTATTCACCTGCCCTCTTCCTTCCGGCCGGAAGAAAACAACCGGTTCTTGCAACCGTTCTCGATCGGCAGAGTTGTCGGTCGTGCAGATTTGTTGTCTCGAGCGAGGGCCGGGACATTGTCGCTGCGTTGTAAGTTCACCGTCGGCAATCCGAAGAGGAGCGAGATGAACGATCCCGTCCCAGCGCAGGCAACGGGTTCATTTCATGAACGCGTAGCGCCGGCGCGGCTTGGCGGCAGCTTTGCTTCGGTGTGGGTGCATCGAATGGACCCGCCGAGCGCACCACCAATCGTTGTGATGCCCGACGCGACGATCGATCTGCAATGGATCGGAGGCAGCTTCCGAGTTGCCGGCCCCGACAAGGAGCCGCAGACCGAGATTCTGGCGGCAGACGAGGTCGTGATTGGTTTCCGCTTTCATCCTGCCACGGCGGCGGCATGGCTCGGCGTGCCGCAAATCGAGCTGGTCGGTCAGAGGCTGTCGCTCGACGATTTGTGGGGAGCGCGGGCTCGGCGCCTCGCCAGCCGCGTGCGTATTAGCGACAGGCTCGAAGATCTGGCCTGCTCGCTCGAACAGATCGTCGCCGCGGAGATGGCTTGCCACGAGACTGACGTTCCCATGCAAGCGGCCTATCGCTTGATCGAGCGCGGGCCGCCGGCCGACGCGCCTCTCGTCCCTTGGTTGATGCGCGCGCTTGAGATGAGCGAAAGGACGTTGCGCCGGCGCTTCGACGAGAGCTTCGGCTATGGCCCGAAGACGCTTGACCGTATCCTCCGCTATCAGCGCTTTCTGCGGCTTTCGGGCCAATCGAACAGCGCTACGGCCATCCTGGCAGCCGAGGCGGGCTATTGCGACCAGGCGCATCTTGTCCGCGAGAGCCGACGCCTAACGGGAAGCACCCCTCGACAGATTCATCGTCTGCTGCAAGACGGATGAAACCACGGACGCTGCCCCGATCCGCCATCAAATCGCGCGGCGACAGCGCGTCTACTATCGGCGTTCTTCGATTTGGTGGCGTTCTTCGATTGGCCGTTTTGTTCAAGTCTTCACCGTGGCCCGACTTTATTCTGGTGTTTCCGACAACCAGAGGAGACTGCTATGAAACCGCGCATTTCGGTTTTGACTATCGCTGTCGCCAATCTCGAGAGTTTCTCGCGTTCTACCGCGACGGTCTCGGCTTGCCGACGGAAGGGATCATCGGCCGCGAGTTCGAGCATGGCGCCGTCGCGTTCTTCACGCTGTCCGGCAGGTTGAAGCTCGCGATCTGGGCTCAGGACGACCTCGCCTACGACACCGGCCTGCCCAAGACGCCGATCAGCTCGACCTCGTTCACAATCGGCCACAACGTTGTGCGCCGCGAAGAAGTCGATCAAGTGATGGATGAGACCGCCCGCGCTGGAGCCGAGATCATCAAGCCTGCTCGGGACACGTTCTTTGGCGGATATGCCGGATATTTCCGCGACCCGAACGGACACCTATGGGAGGTAGTCTGGAATCCGGCCAACATACCGAGTGAGGGCCCCTTCTGAAGGCGAGGCCTGCGGTATCGGGCCGCAGCCGATCGTTCCCGTCGCGCTAGGGCCGGGCAGCCGAGGCGCGTGGTCGGCCGTTTCGCTGCGTCGAAGCCAGGTCGACGCCTGGCGACCAGCACAATCTTGAGGGCCGATCATGTGTCTCCATGCAAACCATTCGCCTCGCCTGCATGGCGCATCATGCGGCGGAAGCTCATCGAGATATGCGCCCGCCTTATGTGCCCGATGGACTCCCAGTCGCCGATCTCGGCGGCGGCAAGAACCTCTTCCATCTCGCGGCGGAACGCGGTGAATTCCTCGACAAGGCCCAATTGCGGCATCAGCTTCAGGACGACGCGCGCGACTTGAAAATACAGGCGCTCACTGATCTCGCGCAGCGGCTGGTTGCCGGTCATCGCCGTGAGTTCGTAGAAAAAATCCATGTTGAGGCGCAGGAAAGCGCGCTGGTCGGGATTGAGTATATCGGAATCGCAGCGCGCGATGAGCGCCCGTATCCGGTCGAGGTCGTCCGCCGTGCGCGGGATCGGCGAAAGCTTGCCGACGAGGAGCGCCAGCTCCAGGCGCAGATGATAGACCTGTTGCAATTCCTCGATGTCGACGTCGGTGACGATCGTGCCGACGCCGTGGACGGATTGAACCAGACCCTCGGATTCGAGGCGCGCCAGGACACGCCGGACCGGCGTGCGGCTGATCTCGAATTCCTGGGCAAGTTCTTCCTCGGACAGACGGCTTCCCGGCGCATAGTCGAGCAGGCAGATGCGGTCGCGCAATATCCGGTAGATGCGCTCGAACCGTTCCCGCGCCGAGAGCGGGCGCGGCGGCGCGGCGGTCACCGTCGTGGGCGGCTTGGCCTCTGTCTCGATCGTCACCCAGCCTCCAGGACAGCGTGCAGGAACTGCCGTGTCCGCTCGTTCTTGGGAGCACCAAACAGTTCGCTTGGCGGTCCCTGCTCGCAGATCTTGCCTTGATAGAAGAAGCAAACACGGTCGGAAAACTCTTTGGCGAAGCCCATCTGGTGGGTGACCATCAGCATGGTGAGATCATGCTCGCGCCCGATCTGCCTTATCACCTGCAGCACTTCGCCGACAAGCTCCGGGTCGAGCGCCGAGGTCACCTCGTCGAACAGCATGATCTTGGGCCGCATGGCCAGCGCCCTGGCGATGGCGACGCGCTGCTGTTGGCCGCCAGAAAGCTGTGATGGATAGTGGTCCTTCTTCTGGGCCAGGCCGACCAGTTCCAGGAGCTCGGCCGCCCTCGCCTCGGCGTCCGCCCGCTTCATGCCGAGCACCGTTATCGGCGCCTCGATGCAGTTCTGCATCGCCGTCATATGCGGAAACAGGTTGAACGACTGGAACACCATGCCGATCTTGGCGCGGATCTTGCGGATGTGGGCGAGATCGGCGGGAACAAGCTTGCCGTTCCTCTCCATATGGGTCAGCGGCTCGCCTTCGACCCAGATGACGCCGTCATTGATCGTCTCCAGCGTCATCAACATGCGCAGCACCGTCGTCTTGCCCGAACCCGACGGACCGATGACCGAGACTTTTTCGCCGCGTGCTATTTCGAGATTGAGCCCATCGAGAACGGTTAACGTGCCGTAGCGTTTCGATACATTGTCGAAGCGTACCATCGGTTGTTCCGTCATCGCATGGTCCTCCGGTTGAGCAGCCCTTCGAGCGAGCGGATGAGCGCTGCCGAAACCAGGCTCATGGCTAGGAAAAACAGGCCGACCAGCGTGATCGGCTCGGTGTAGCGGAAGGTTTCGGAGCCGATGATCTTGGCGGTCTGCATCAGTTCCATCACGGCGATTGCGGAAAGCAACGGCGTCTCCTTGAACAACGCCACCAGATAGTTGCCGAGCGCCGGAATGATCGGCGGGATCGCCTGCGGGATGATGATGTCGCGGAACGTCGTCCAGGACGACAGATTAAGCGCGATCGAGGCTTCCCACTGGCCGCGATGGATGTTGTCGAAACCGGCGCGATAGACCTCGGAGCAATAGGCGGCGTAGTGGATGCCGATGGCGAGCACTCCGGCGGTGAAAGCGTCGAGCACGACACCGAATTTTGGAAAGACGAAATAGAGAAAGAATATCTGGATGAGCAGCGGGGTCGAGCGGATCAGCTCGACCATCACCGAAATCGTCCAGCTGGTCCATGGCACGGCGATGCGGACGACCGCCAGTACCAGGCCAAGTGAGGCGGCAAGCACAAAGCCGATCAGCGTCGCTTCGATGGAAACGATGGCGGCGCGGGCGAGCACCGGCAGGATTTCCAGGGCAAATCCCCAATCCCAGATCATGCCGCCTTCCCCCGCGCCAGTCCAAGCGAAGCTCGCCTTTCGAGAAGCCGCATGCCGATGGTCACAACCAGCGACATCGCCAGGTACATCAAAAGGACGAGGGTGAAGATCGGAATGGTCTTGAACGTGTTCTGGTTCATTTGCTGAGCCTTGAACGCCAGGTCCGAGAGCGTGATCAGCGAGACAAGCGCTGTCGATTTCAGAAGCTCGATGAACAGATTGCCCCAGGGTGGGATCATGGCGACAAAGGCCTGCGGCAGGATGATTCGGCGCAGCATCTGCGGGCGGCTCATGTTCAATGCCGTGCACGCTTCCCACTGCCCGCGGGCGACGGACTGGATCGCGCCGCGCACGCACTCAGATCCGTAGGCGCCGACATTCAGGCCGAGCGCCAGGACAGCCACCACGAAGGCGTTGATCGTGACGCCGAATTGCGGGAGCACGAAGAACAGCCAGAACAGCTGCACCAGCGCCGACGTTCCGCGGAAGATCTCGACATAGATCGTGGCCACCCATCTAAGCGGCGCCGGGCCGTACATCCGCGCCAGCGCCGCCAGCACGCCCATGACAATTGCCAGCAGGCTGCCGAGGATGGCGATTTCGATCGTCAGGACCGCGCCTTGCAGCAGCCCCGGTAGAAACAGACTATAGGCTTCCTGCGTTGCCAAGGCGGCGATCACGCCAAGCGCGACAACCAGCAGGATGACAAGCGTACGGATTCCCATGTGATTGCCCCGGGAAAAAAGGGCGGCGCTTTCGCGCCGCCAGCAGTTGGGAACCTATTTGCCTGCGCAGAGCTCTGCGGTGGTCTTGTTGGGGAGATAATCCTTGCCGAAGCCGAGTGGCTCGACCAGCGCGATATGCTCCGGCGAACCGAGGAACTTCTTCAGTTCGGCGTTGAAGGCCTCCTGCAGGTCGGTATCTTCCTTACGGAAGCCGAAGCCACCATGGCCTTTCACCGACTTGCCGGCAACCTCGCCGAACGGCTTGGTCGATTCGACACCGTCGGCTTTCTTGGCCATGTCGGCGATCGAAAGGGCGGTCAGCGCGGCAGCGTCGGCGCGGCCCGACTGGACGGCGGCGACCAGGCTGGACTGGTCAGGCAAGGAGACGATCTGCCCATCGGCAACGCCCGCGTCCTTGGCGAAGCCGCCTTCGACGGCGCCCGCCATCACGGCGAGCTTGAGATCCGGATTGTCCTTGATGCTGGAAAAGTCCTTCACGCCTTTCGGGTTGCCTTTTGCCACCAACATAGCCTCGCCGATGCCGTAGGAAGGCTCGGAGTAGTTGATCTCGGCGCAGCGCTTCGGAGTGATGAACATGCCCGCAGCGATAATGTCGAAACGGCCGGCCTTGAGACCCGGAATGAGCGAGCCGAATTCGGTCAGCACGCCGTCGACCTGCGGAATGCCCATTTTGGCGAGCACGGCCTTGGCGACTTCCGGCGCCTCGCCGGTCAGCTTGCCGTCGGGCGTGGCGTAGCCGAACGGTGCCTCGTTGGCGAAGCCAATACGTATATAGCCGTCCTTCTTGGCCCGTTCGAGGGTGGTCTCGGCGTGGGCGGACAGCGACGTCAATGACGTCGCGGCGAGCGCGATGCAGGCAGCCGCTTTCACGACCATACGGCGCGATATCGATGATTTGAGCATGCTTTTCTCCCATTGAACAACTGTGGATGGCTCCCAGGGCGCGGCCTTCTTCGAGGTCGGCGCCTGCTTGATAAGACGTATACAACTGCCCTAGACATTTCGCAAGCAGAGATATAAAAACCATGGAAATTCGACGATAATTCGTAGTTAACCAATAAATTGGTCGTCGAGTTGTGCACAATTTAGGCTGATGCCTATTTGCAAAAGGCAAACAGCGTACCCAGAAGGCAGGATTTCGGTGGCGACCGCGAACGGTTTCGGGACATTCACGCAAGCGGAGTATGGGCAGCGCCTGGCCGGCGTGAAGACACGCATGCAAAAGGCCGGCTTCGACCTCATCGTCTGCCAGGATCCCGCCAACATGTGCTGGCTGACCGGCTATGACGGATGGTCGTTCTACGTTCCGCAGTGCGTGCTCGTCCATCTGGAGGGGGATCGGCCGATCTGGTTCGGCAGGGCGCAGGACGCCAGGAGCGCACGCCTAACCACTGGCCTGCCGGACGAAAATATCGTGCCGTTCTCGGAGCGGCTGGTGCAGCAGCCCGTCGAACACCCTTATGACGAGCTCGGCCAACTGATCCGGTCGCGTGGCTGGGGAAAGGCCCGCATCGGCGTCGAGATGGACGCGCACTATTACACCGCGCGCTGCCACGCCCATCTCGTCCAGGGGCTGCCCGACGCGCACTTCGCCAACAACCACGATCTCGTCAACTGGGCGCGGCTGGTCAAATCGGAAGCCGAGCTGGTGCTGATCCGCGAGGCGGGTGCGATCTGCACGCATGCCATGAACCGCGCCATCGGGAAAATGCGGCCTGGCGTGCCTCAGAACCATGTCATTGCGGAAATCTATCACGCACAGATCATGGGCGTGCCCGGAGCGGGTGGCGACTATGCCGCGATCTGTCCGCTGATGCCCGTTGGCGAGGGCACCAGCACGCCACATCTGACGTGGTCCGACGCGCCGCTGCCGGACAGCGGCCTCGCCATTCTGGAGATCGCCGGCGTGCGCCGCCGCTATCATGCGGCGCTGACCCGGACGGTACATTTTGGCAAGCCGCCGCAAGCCATCCTCGACATGGCCAAGGCGATCGTCGAGGGCGTCGACGCTGGCCTCGAGAAGGCGCGCCCCAGCAACACGGCCGAAGAGGTGGAAGCCGCCTGGCAGGCAGTCTTGCGGAGGAACGGGCTGAAGAAGGAAAGCCGCGTCGGCTATCCGGTCGGGCTCGCCTACCCGCCCGATTGGGGTGAACGCACCGCAAGCCTTCGTCCCGGCGACACCACCGAGATGCAGTCCGGGATGTGCTTCCATTTCATGGCCGGCGTTTGGCTCGACGATTTCGGCATCGCCATCTCGGAATCCTTCATCGTCACGGATCGCGGCGGCGAACGCCTCTGCGACGTGGCGCGCGAACTCATCGTCATCGACTGACATGGCGGCCGGGAAACCGGACTGCTGAAAGACCATGCCCGCCACCAAGCCGGCAACAAGCACAAGGACGACCGATGGACCGCAATCCGTTTTCCGAAGCCGAAATCGCCGGCCGCCTTGCCAAGGTCCGTACGGCACTGGTTGAGCGCGAACTCGACGCGGCGGTCTTTGCCTCGCCGGAGAACGTCTTCTATCTCACAGGGCTCGATCACTGGGGGTATTTTGCCCCTCACCTGCTGATCGTTCCGCTTCAGGGAAGACCTGTTCTGGTCACCCGTTCGATGGAAAAGGTGACAATCGAGAAGCAGGTGAAGGCAGCGGAATTCCGTGGCCACTCCGATAGCGAAACGGCGGCCGATCTTGCCGCGCGGGTGCTCGCAGAGCTCGGCCTGTCCGGCAAGCGGATCGGCCTAGAATACTGGACGGCGGGCTTCAGCCATGGACTTGCCGTGGCACTCCAGATGCAAGCCGATGCCAAGTGGAGCGATGTCTCCGGTCTGATCGACAAGATGCGGCGGGTGAAGAGCGCCGAGGAACAGGCGCTGATGCGGCGGGCCGCAAAGGTGACGGACGCCGCCGCCGGTGCCGCGATCGCCGCGATCTCGGATGGCGCTTCCGAACAGGAGGTTGCCGCCCAATGTGTTGCGGCAATGATCCGCGCCGGCGGTCATGCGCCGGGCTTCGGACCGTTCATCCGCCCGGCCGCGCGCCTGGGTGAAGAGCACACGACCTGGGGCGACGGGATCTATCGCAAGGGCGAGCCGGTCTTCGTTGAATTGTCCGGGTGCATCTCGCGCTACCACGCCCCGCTCGGCCGGCTCGTTCGCATCGGCCACATCAGCGACGAAGACGCCACAATGGCGGAGGTGACCGCCAAGGCGTTCAACGCCGTCGTCGAGGCGCTGCGGCCGGGCGCCAAGGCGCGCGATGTCTACGCCGCCTGGCAGGCCGTCGCCGACGAGGCCGGTCTTTCCCACTATCGCCGCCATCACTGCGGTTACCTTGTCGGAGTCGGCCAGCCGCCGTCATGGACCGGCGGCAATTCGGTGACCGGCTTGCGACACGATTCCGACCTCGAGATCGAAACCGGGATGAGCTTCCACATCCTGTCGTGGCTGATGGGCACTCGTCGCGGCAATGACTTCGTCTCCAACACGGTGCTGTTGACCGATGCGGGCGCCGAAGTGCTTACCCGCACGCCGGCCGGCCCGATCGTTCGATAGGCCTGCACACATGGCGCGCTACTCGGCATTTTCGATTTTACGCAACGCGCTGTCCGGCCAGAAGAATTGGCAGCGCGCCTGGCGGGCAGCGGAGCCAAAATCGTCCTATGACGTGATCGTCATCGGCGGCGGCGGACACGGCCTCGCCACCGCCTTCTACCTCGCGGAGAACCACGACATCCGCAACGTCGCGGTGCTCGAAAAGGGCTATGTCGGCGGCGGCAATGTCGGCCGCAACACCACCGTCATCCGGTCCAACTACCTGCTCGACGGCAACACCCAGTTCTACGAATTCTCGATGAAGCTCTGGGAGGACATGTCGCGGGCGCTGAACTTCAACGTCATATTCTCGCAGCGCGGCCAGCTCGTCACGGCGCATTCGGCCGATCAGCTCGACGGCTTCAGCCACCGCGCCAACGTCATGCGGCTGAACGGCATCGATGCCGATATCCTTGACCGCGAAGAGGTGCGCCGGCTGGTGCCCTATCTCGATTTTTCCGATACCGCCCGCTTCCCGATCCATGGCGCCATCTTCCAGGGCCGCGCCGGCACGGCGCGCCACGACGCCGTGGCGTGGGGGTATGCCCGCGCCGCCGACGGCCATGGCGTCGACATCATCCAGAACTGCGAGGTGACAGGCTTCGTCCGCAACGGCGACAGGATCGTCGGCGTCGAAACGACGAAAGGCCGGATCGGCGCCGGCAAGATCGGCCTTGCTGTTGCCGGCCATACGTCCGTGCTCGGCACCAAGGCCGGCCTGGAACTGCCGATCGAAAGCCATGTGCTGCAAGCTTTCGTCACCGAGCCGCTGAAGCCGCTGGTAGATCACGTCGTCGCCTATGGCGCCGACCATTTCTACGTCAGCCAGTCCGACAAGGGCGGATTGGTCTTCGGCGGCAATCTCGACGGCTACAATTCCTATGCCCAGCGCGGCAATCTCGGCGTCGTGCGCGAAGTGGCGGAGGCAGCGATTGCGCTGATGCCATGCATTTCGCGTGTCCGTCTGCTGCGCCATTGGGGCGGCGTCATGGACATGACCCCCGATGCCAGCCCGATCATCTGCCCGACGCCGATCGAGGGTCTCTATCTCAACGGCGGCTGGTGCTATGGCGGCTTCAAGGCGACGCCGGCTTCCGGCTGGTGCTTCGCCCACACGATCGCCACCGGCAAGCCGCATCCCTTGATCGCAGCCTACGGGCTCGATCGTTTCCGCACCGGCCACACGCTCGATGAGGCCGGTGTCGGCCCTTCCGCCTGGCTGCAATAGGAGGCGGGACAAAATGCTGCGCATCGAATGCCCCTGCTGCGGCCCGCGCGACCATGACGAGTTCCGCTATGGCGGCGATGCCTCGGTCAAGCGTCCGGCCCATGACGATCCCGATCCGGAGGCCTGGCACCGCTACGTCTATATCAGGACAAACCCGGCCGGCCCGCACCGTGAATTCTGGCAGCACGTGACCGGTTGCCGGCAATGGCTGGTGGTCGAACGCGACACCCGCAACCATGCCATCGCAGCCGTCGACTTCGCCAGAAAATTGCGGGCCAGGAAATCAACTCTCAGGAAATCCCCGGCATGAGTTCGAACCACAAGCGGCTGTCGATGGGTGGCCGTATCGACCGCGAGCAGCCGGTCGAGTTTACCTTCGACGGCCGCAAGCTGGCTGGATATCGCGGCGACACGCTTGCCTCCGCGCTGCTCGCCAATGGTGTCACGCTGGTCGGGCGCAGCTTCAAATATCATCGCCCGCGCGGCATTTTTTCCGCCGGGCCCGAAGAGCCGAATGCGCTGGTTACGCTCGGGAGCGCCGGCAGGCGCGAGCCGAACCTGCCGGCGACCACACTGGAACTCGCCGACGGCATGGTCGTGGAGAGTCAGAACCGCTGGCCATCGCTTGCCTTCGACGTGCAAAGCGTCAACGGGCTGTTGGCACCGTTTCTGTCCGCCGGCTTCTACTACAAGACCTTCATGGGCCCAACGCGCCGCGCCTGGATGTTCTACGAACATTTCATCCGCAAGGCGGCCGGCCTGGGCAGGGCCGGCACCGACGCTGATCCCGACCGCTACGAGGTTCGTCATGCCTTCGCCGACGTCGCCATCGTCGGCGGCGGCCCGGCGGGATTGTCGGCGGCGCGGGCAGCCGCCGCGGCCGGCGCGCGGGTCGCGCTGATCGAGCAGGATTTCCTGCTTGGCGGCCAGCTTCTGGCGGAACCGTCCGACAGCGCAGCGGCCTCATGGCTGAAGCAGGCCGAGGCCGAGTTGGAGGGCTTCGAAACCGCCGCGCTGATGAAGCGGACGGCCGCTTTCGGCAGCTATGACGGCAATGTCCTTGGACTGGTCGAACAGCGCGATCCAACCGATCCGCAGCCGAATGGCGAGACACGGCAAACGGTCACCATGCTGCGCGCCCGCTCGATCGTTTTCGCCACCGGCGCCATCGAGCGGCCGATGGTGTTCTCGAACAATGATCGGCCCGGCGTCATGCTTGCCTCGGCCGCCCGGACCTATCTCAATCGCTTCGCCGTCCTGCCGGGCAAGAAAATCATCGTCGCCACCACCAATGACGGTGCCTGGCGCACCGCCTTCGACTATGCCGCAGCCGGCGCGGAGGTGACGGTTGCCGATCTGCGCCCCGTCCCGCCCGCAGCACTTGCCGCAGAAGCCGCATGGCTCGGCGTGGTGGTGCGGGCCGCAACGCGCATCGTCGACCTTAACGGCGGCCATGCTGTCAGACGTGTAACGCTCAACGGGCCGGACGGCCAATCCGAGGCCGCCTGCGACCTGGTCTGCGTGTCCGGCGGCTGGTCGCCAACCGTGCATCTCACCTCGCACCTGGGGAGCAAGCCCGCCTACCGCGACGACATCGACGGCTTCGTGCCGGGTTCGTTTCCGGCCGGCCGGTTCGGCGCCGGCGCGATGATGGGAACCTATGCGACTGGCGATGCCATCGAGGACGGTCATCGCGCCGGTACCGAGGCCGCATCGTCCTGCGGCAAGTCGGCATCGGTGCCCGCTCCGTCGAAACTCGACCTGGACGAGACCGCCACGATTTCACTTCGCGAAATCCCTTCCGTTGGACGTGGAAAGGCCTTCGTCGATTTCCAGATGGACGTGACGACCGAAGATATCGAGCTCGCCCATCGTGAGGGCTATGAATCGGTCGAGCACCTGAAGCGCTACACCACGCTCGGCATGGGCACCGATCAGGGCAAGACCAGCAATTTTGCCGCACTTGCCGCGATGGCAACCCTGCGCCGCGCAACAATCCCCAAGACCGGCGTCACGACCTTTCGCCCGCCCTATACGCCGGTGGCAATCGGCGCGCTTGCCGGACGCGCGACCGGCCATCATTTCAAGCCGATCCGCCGCACACCGATGCACGACTGGCACATGGCGAACGGCGCCGAGATGCTCGAGGTCGGTCTCTGGATGCGGCCCTATTTCTACCCGCAGTCGGGGCGCGACGTGAACGACGCCTATGTCGCCGAAATGCGGAATGTGCGTCAGGCCGCGGGCCTGATGGACATCTCCACCCTCGGCAAGATCGACGTCCAGGGTCCGGATGCGGCGATTTTTCTCGATCGCATCTACGCCAACGGCTTTGCCAAACTGCCCGTCGGCCGCGCCCGCTACGGCGTCATGCTGCGCGACGACGGCATCGTCTTCGACGACGGCACCACGACGCGGCTGGCGGAAAACCGGTTCTTCATGACCACCTCGACGGCCAAGGCCGCCGATGTGCTGTCGCGACTCGAATTCCTGCTCGACACGGCCTGGCCGGATTTGCGCGTGGCCGTCACCTCGGTCAGCGATGAATGGGCGGCGATGTCGGTTGCCGGGCCTAACAGCCGCGCAGTCCTGAGTGCAGCGTTTCCCGCTCTCGACGTTTCCGACGAGGCGCTTCCGCACATGGGGCTACTCGAAAGCGAATGGGAGGGCCGTGCGCTCCGCATCCTGCGTCTCAGTTATTCCGGCGAGCGCGCCTACGAAATCTATGTCGGCGCAACTGCCGGCGAACAGCTCTGGAGCCGCCTGCTCGAAGCCGGCAGAGCGTTCGACCTGAAGCCTTACGGCGTCGAGGCGCTTGGCGCGCTACGCGTCGAAAAGGGCCATGTCGCCGGACCGGAGATCGATGGGCGCACGACGCTCGACGATCTCGGCCTCGGTCGCATGGCCGGCAAACGCAGCGGCTTCGTCGGCGACGTCCTGCGACGGCGCCCTGCCCTCCAGGCTCCCAACCGACAGCGCCTGGTCGGACTGGAATGCATTGAGGACGGAAAACGCCTGCGCGGCGGCGCCATCCTGTTCCTGCCGGATGAGAAACCCTATGGCCATGGGCGCGGTCGCGTCACCTCCGTCAGTTTCAGCCCCGAACGCGGCCATTATGTCGGGCTGGCCCTGCTTGCCGGTGATGTCGCGGCAGAAGGAAGCGAGGTCGTGGCGGTCTACCCGATGAAGGATGATGAAACGGTTCGCGCTCGCATCGTCTCGCCGGTGTTCCTCGATCCGCAGGGAGAACGGCTGCATGGCTAGCTCGATGTCTTCGCGGGATTTCAGCCTGTCCGTGGCCGATTGCCCGCTCATCCAGGTCGAGGGCTGGGACGGGACACTGACGCAATTCGAAAAGAGCGTCTCGGCATCGCTCGGCACGAAGCTTCCAGCCTCGGTCGGAGAGACGGTTCGTCACAAAGGCCTTCTAATCATCCGCGTTGCACCTCGCCGCCTCTGGCTGGCTCTCGACGAAGGCACGCAAGCGCCTGCGCTTGCCGTCGACCCCGATCTCGGCTGCTCGGTTCCCCTCGGCGAAGGTCGCGTTCGTTTGAAAATGACCGGCCCTGACATCGCAAGGCTTCTGTCCGGCTGCGTTACCGTCGACTGGCACGCGCCGGCCGCCGCTCCGGGCCGCGCCGTGCTGACATCCTTCCATCACGTGTCCGTGGTCTTCCTGCGCACCGGCGAGACCGCGTGTGAACTCATCGTGCCGCGAAGTTTTGCCCGCAGCCTCTCGGATTGGATTGCCGACGGCTAGCCAAAACGGTTCCTCGGGCAAGGGCCGGCTTTAGCGGCGATCCGAGCCGCTATCACGAAGTCATCTACTCTCTTGCCGGCCAGTCTCTCAGAAGCGTAATCCCAAACTTCGGCGCCGCCGCTTTGAGTCGCTCGATATCGGCAGGCGTCGGCGGCCCGACCACCTCTCCCTTGCCGAGTTCATGGCCACCTTCGGCGAGAAACTGCTCGAACACACTTGGCGTGTTTATCAGGATATAGCGAACGAGCTGATTGCCGGGATTCATAAGCTGGTGCGGGATGCCCCGCTTCAAAAACATGCTCTCGCCGGGCGAGAGCGTTCGGACCACACCGTCCACAATTGCAGTCAACTGCCCTTCGATGACGTAGACCGTCTCGTCGTCATTCGCATGAACATGGATTGGCGTTTTCGTCTGCCCGTCGCTTCTGTTTTCGAAGAGACTCAACAAGCCTCCCGTCTGTTCGCCGGAGACCAGTCGCTTCATGACGATGCCTGCGAGCATGAATTCCTTTGGGTCAACATCTGTCATTGATCCAATCCTGCCAGGTACATTCGGAGTAGGCCCGTACCGGACCGTCAAGCAGACGAACTGCGCAGCGACATCCGGCAAACGTCGAACGGGCTCATGCGTTCCCGGTCGCTGAGGTCCCTCTTCCCAAGCTCCGTTTGGACGAAAGGCCGGCTTCGTTCTCCCCGGACATGCTGGCCGACACCGACATACGCCAACTCGAGGGCGCCGCAGAGGTCCGCCTAACTGACGGCGAAGCTGCAACGGGCCGCCAGGCTCTCGCCAGGCCCAAGCACCGACAGTCCATTCCATTTGTCGATCGAACCACGATTGTGAGCATCGACAGCATGACTGACCGGTTCAAAACAGAAGAAATCGCTCTCATCCGATGGCGAATAGACCAGGTAAAAATTTAAGGGCGAGGACGCTTTGATCGTGAGGCCGCAATTGTGCTCTGGCCAAGAGATGGTAGCGACGCCGTCCCAGCCAGCGAACACATTGTTTATCCATCCGCTCGGCAAGGCGGCCGGGGCGCCGAAATCCCGGTCGGGACGGGTTTTGACATCGACAAATTTTTCAGGGAGATGGTTGGGCCGTTCGAGGCAAACCTGCGAGGCCGCGGCGTGAAGCGTGGTCAACGCTGTTCTTGGGAACCACGGATGGATGCCAAGCCCGAACGGCAGCCTGACCGGCGCCTGATTGACGATGCGAAACTTCAGGTCGAGCCCCTGTCCGGCCAGCGCGTAGCTCACCTCGGCGCGATATCGATATGGGCCGGGTCCGTTGCTGATGAGCGACAGCTTCGCTCTGTCCTGCGTCAGACTGTCGACGTCCCACTCGCTCGAAAATCCATTGCCGTGAATCGGAAATGGCTCGCCTGCGACGTTGGAAGGCAGTTCGTGGAATTTGGAGTCGAATAAGAACCCGCCGCCGGAGATGCGATTTGACCACGGCAAAAGCAGGTTGCAGGCAAGGTCGAAGGGGTTGCTGCTCCCGCCGTTTGGCCATGGCCTGAAGAGCGGCACGCGCCCATAGTCCAGTCTCGCAAGACCTGCCCCAAGCGACGGGACGATTTCAGCGGATAGTTCTCCACTTCGAATCTTGATCGTCCGGACCATCTAATTCAGACGGTATCGGCCCTGGCAGAGGCGATCGGCTGTTGATGGCGGCCTTTGCGAGCCACTGCAAGAAGGTCATTCGACGCGATCCCGATGAGCGCTTTCATCTGATCATGAGCGTCGTCGGCCCTGCGCATCCTAATTGCCTCCAGCACGTCGCCATGCGCGCTGAGTGTCTGCTGATAGTTAGCGGTGGCCGATGTGGTCAATCGGAAGGAGAAGCTGAGGGCCGCCGCGAGCATATTGCCGAGATTGGCGAATACCGGGTTGCGGCTGGCACGAAGGATGGCGGTATGAAATCTGACATCGGCATCAAGACACGCAGCGAGATCGTCCTCCGGAGCAATGCGCATGGCCTCATACGCCGCTTCGATGACCGCGAGATCGCCTGACGTCGCCATCTTGGCCGCAAGTTGGGCCGCAGCGGGTTCAATGACGAGCCGCGCCTCGATCAGTCCACGGACGAAATCGAGATCTGGCTCGATGTCGCGCATCCATTCGAGAACCTGTGCATCCAACCTGTTCCATTCGCTCGATGCGCGCACACGCGTCCCGGCCCGCTTGCGCGCTTCGATCAATCCTTTGGCCGAAAGCGTGAGAAGAGCATCGCGAAGGGCCGTGCGGCTCGCGCCGTAGATGACGCAAAGTTCGGCTTCCGTCGGAAGTACGGAGTTCTGCGCGTAGGAGCCGGCGAGGATGCGTTGTCCGAGATCGCGTGCGATGCGATCCTTGAGCGATGACGTGGCGCCATCTCCGGCAGGAAGGTCTTGCCTAGCTTGACCAGTCGAAGCGATCGCCGCGTCCATCGTCATGTCCTGTTCAAGTGGTACTCGGCAATTACCACAGCAAGTATCAGCAGCGAGCCCTTGGCAAGCAACTGATAGAAGGTTGGCACGGACGTCAGTATCATTCCGTTGTTGAGCACGCCAATGATGGCGACGCCGAGGAGCGCGCCGACAATCGTGCCCTTCCCGCCCTGCAAGGCGCAGCCACCCAGCACGGCCGCCGTGATGGCCTCGAGCTCCAGGCCCTGGGATCCGGAAACGGGCTGCCCCGAGCCGGTACGAGCAGCAAGCAGAATCCCGGCCAATCCGGCCGCCACTCCACTCATGATGTAGATACCGACGCGGTAGCGGTTGATATTGATGCCAGAGAAGCGTGCGACAACGGGATTGCCGCCCAGAGCATAGATGTTGCGGCCAATGATCGAGCGCGCCAGGAAGAGATGGAACACGATCGCGGTCAGGAAAAGAATCCAGATCAGCAGAGGCAGGCCGAGGATTCGTCCGATCCCTATGAAGCGGAAAGTGTCGCTGAAAATCGCGATCGATTGCCCATCGGACATGATGAATGCGATGCCGCGGAAAATCGCCATCGTACCGAGTGTCGCGATGACTGCATTGACCCGCCCATAGGTGATGATGATGCCATTCACGAGACCGGCAAGACCGCCCAGAACCAGGCCGGCAAGAATACCGGCTGCGGGCGAGCCCGTCGACTGGATGGCCATTGCCGTCGATACAGTGGTCAGACCCACAATTGCGCCGACGGCGATATCAAGTCCGCCCGCGACAATGACCACGGTCTGGCTCATCGCCAGAACGCCCAGGATGGTGATGCCCAGGCCAATGTTCAGCAGGTTTCGGCTGGAGAAGAACACATCGCCTCTCAGGGTGCCGAAGATGAGCACGAGAATGGCGAGAGCAACAAGAAGGCTTATGTTGTGAATGCCGATGCGCTCTGCGATGCGCAAGGAAGCGCGCCTTTTGTCGGTTTGTGTTGTTGCTGTCCTAAGCTCAAGGCTGTTCACTGAATTTGTCCTCCGAGCGATGGTACAGATTGCGGCATGGCGTGTTTCAGGATCGTGGTCTCGTCGATGTCGGGGCGGGAAAGTTCGGCCGTGATCCGGCCTCCAGCCATGACGAGCACCCTGTCGGCTAGCCCGATCAGTTCGGGCATTTCCGAGGAAATCAGGATTATGCCGATGCCGCTGGCGGCGAGTTCATCGATCAGGCGATAGATTTCCGCCTTGGCGCCGATGTCGATGCCGCGGGTCGGTTCATCGAGGATGAGAAGCATCGGCTGCCGGGCAAGCCAGCGCGCGAGAACGACCTTCTGTTGATTTCCACCCGACAGCTTCGAAACCTGTTCGTCGAGGTTGGGCGCCTTGATCGACATTTTTGCTGCGAGCGGTGAGACAATCTCCAGCGCCTTTCGCCGGTTGAAGAAGCCGAAGGTCGACGTCTTGTCGGGCACGCAAAGCGATGCATTGTCAAGAATGCTTCGGAACAGCAGCAGGGCTTCGTGCTTGCGGTCTTCGGGGGCGAAGCCGATGCCCGCCACGATCGCTGCATGCGGACTGTTGGGGCCAACGGGCACGCCATTCATCGCTATGGTTCCGCCGAGGCGCCGATCATAGCCGACAATCGCCTTTGCCAATTCGGATCGCCCCGCCCCCATAAGGCCGGCGATGCCGAGCACCTCGCCGCGGCGGATCTTGAGGCTCACATCGGTGACGCGGTCGGTGGTCAGGCCCGCCACGTCCAGCAACAGTTTTCCCGATTGCCACGTCTCGCGCGTAAACAGATCGGCAATGTCGCGGCCGACCATAAGCTTGGCTATGGTTTGCTCGCTAGCACCTGCCGCCGGGGAATCGTCGACCAGCCGGCCATCCCGCAAAACGACAATGCGATCCGCAAGGTCGATGATCTCGTTCAGCCTGTGAGAGATGTAGACGATCGAAGTGCCTTCTTCGCGCAGCCGGCGTATTACTGAAAACAGACGGCGCGCTTCGTCGTCGGTCAGTGACGAGGTCGGCTCGTCGAATGCGATCAGCCGGCCGCCGGCACGTATGGCGCGCATGATTTCGATCATCTGACGTTGCGCCGGACCGAGCGTGCTGCAGAGTTGCCGCGGCCGCATATCCTGTTGCATGCCGAAGGTCGCAAGCACCCGGTCGGTCTGCTCCTCGAGCCTGTGCCAGTCGAGCAGGACGCCTGCCAACCGCGGCAGTTCCCCAACGAAAATGTTCTCGGCCACCGTCAGGTTCGGAACGATCTCCGGCTCCTGATGGATGACGCGTATTCCGGCTCTGTGGCTGTCGCGCGGCTCGCCGAAAACGATCGGCGTGGAACCGTGCAGCACGGTGCCGGTGTCCGGTGCGAACACGCCCTCGAGAATTCGCATCATCGTCGATTTGCCAGCCCCATTCTCGCCAACCAGGGCAAGCACCTCCCCCGGCCGAAAAGCAATCGAGACGTTGTCGAGCGCCTGCACGACGCCGAAGCGCTTCGATATCCTATCGAGCGAGAAGAAATCCGATTGCATCAAAGCTCACTCCCGAGGATCGATCCCGTGTCGGTGGCGTGTGCCCGCTGACGAACTGCCGGCCCAAAGAGCGTCATGCGCCCTGCGGCGCATGACGCATAGCCGGTTCAGTGGCAGAGCTTGGCTTTGTAGTCCGACGCAAAATTGTCGGCGGTGATGTATTCCGGGTCGGTGAAGGACTGAACGGGTAGCTTCGTTCCATCCTTGATGGAGGCCAACAAGATCTTCACCGCCAGTGCGCCGTGATTTGCCGAATTGAGCCACATCGTGCCACGGAATGCCGAAGGCTTCCCTGATCCGAAGGCGTCGCAGGCGCGGCTCCCGTCGATGCCTATCCCCATGCCCTGGTCTGCGGTATAGCCGGCATTCTCCAGTGCTCGCGCACCACCCAGCACGCCATCATCGTTGCATGAGTAGAATATCCAGTTCGTGACGCTGGGATTGGCCGTCAACGTGGTGGTCATCACGTCGATGGCGTTGACCATAGTGTTGTCGTAGGGGACGCGCACGATATTCCCCGGCTTGAAATCGGGCACCGCCTTCAGGAACGCTTCTTCCGCGCCCTTGTTGCGCTGCATGCAGGTATCCGCCTTGCGGTCCTCGATCGAGGCGATGCGCACCTCTTTGCCCGCCCAGCCGTCGGCCTTGTAGAGCTTGGCAAGCTCTTCGCCCACCCGCGCGCCGATGTTGTACGCATTCATTCCGACATAGGGGACCTGGTGCCATCCTGGTAGTAGATGTCGTCGTCGACCGCCACCAAGGGAATTTTTGCGGCCTTTGCCTTTTCCGCGATGACCGGTCCCAGTGCCTTGTCTGGGACGACGATCGCGATGCCTTTCACACCATCGCCGACCATCGTATCAAAGGTCGTGATCGTCAAATTGGCATCGAACTGGACGTCCTGCGACACGAACGCGGCCCCTGCCGCCTCAGCCGCTTTCTTGGCGCCGCCAACTTCGGCGACAAACCATGGATGGTCACCCATCTTGTTGATGTAGCCGATCTTGATGTCTTCCGCGCTTGCTGCGCCACTCATCAGTCCGGCAGCCAGTATCGCAAATGTCGCCAAAGCCTTTGTTGTGGTTTTCATGAAGATCCTCCCTGAGAGCTCTATGGTGGTTGCTAGTCGTGGTAGAGAACCGAGCGCCCACCATCGATGGTGATCGTCTCGGCATTTATGAACGGCGCTTCGTCCGAAGCGAGGAAAACCGCCGTCATTGCAACCTCGTCCGGCCGGCCAATGCGCTTGGGCGGATGGAGGTCGTAGGCTCGCCGCTTCTCCTCGGCGGGGTTCGGGAATGTGTTCCAATAGGCTTCCGCGATCGGCGTCTCGATATAGCCGGGTGCTATCGCGTTCACCCGGATACCGCGCGCGGCATATTCGATGGCGAGCGAGCGGGTGAGACCCACAAGCGCATGCTTGGCGACCGGATACGGGAAGGTATGGGGAATGATCTGGAAAGCGTGACAGCTTGCTATGTTGACGATAGACCCCGAGCCGTTCGCCAGCATGTTCGGCAAAACCGCCTTGGCGCAGAACCACGCGGCCTGGAGGTCGAGCTTGAGACAGCGCTCCCATTCCTCATCCGGCATCAGCAATGGTTCGTAGAAGACGTTGGCACCGGCATTGTTGACGAGAACGTCGACGCCGCCATAGGTCGTGATCGTCCGGGCGACCATGTCGGCGACCGCGGATGCGTCTGTGACGTCCGTCTCGATGAACAGGGCGTCGGCGCCTTTGGCACGCAATTCGTCGGCGATCGCTTTCCCGCTTGCCGCATTCAGTTCGGCAATAACGGTCTTTGCCCCATGCATCGCAAAGGCGCGGGCGGTGGCGGCACCGATGCCCTGGCCCGCTCCCGTGACGATTGCGATCTTTCCTTGCAGCCGGCCTGCCATTGCATTCACCAGTCGACCACGGTGCCGTCCGGCATGACGGCGTTGCGGGCATGCAGCACTTCCTGCTTGAAGGGGTGACGCGCGATGACGTCTTCATTGACGGTGACGCCAAGGCCCGGCAGTTCGGGCAGGTTCCAGCGGCCCGGTTTACGCTGAATTGGCCAGGTAACGACGTCGTCGTACCAGGCGACGGCACCGGACATCTCCTCCTGAATGACGACGTTTGGCGTCGATATGCCGAAGTGAAGAGCAGCCACACCGGCGATCGGACCGAGCGGGTTGTGCGGCGCAAGGCCGATACCCGCGGTTTCCGCCATAGCCGCGATCTTCTTTGTCTCGAGCAGACCACCAGTGTGGCAGATATCAGGCTGGGCAATGTTGAAGGCACGGGCTGCGATCGAGTGCGTGAATTCGCGACGTCCGATCAGCCGCTCGCCGGAAGCGATCGGCACAGCCGATCGCGCCGTGATATGCGCCAGTCCGGCAACATCTTCGGGCGGCACGGGTTCTTCCGCGAACATGATGCGGGCCGGCTCGATTGCCCTGAGGTAGTCCATCGCCGCGTTAACGGACGCAGGGCGTCCATGGAAATCGACCATGATGTCGATGTCCGGACCTATGGCCTCGCGAAGTGAGCCAACCATGTTGGCAACAGAATCGACTGCCTTCGCAGGCGATACGTAGTGGGTATAAGGGATGCAGACGACCTTGACCGCGTCGTAGCCTGCTTGCGTCACGATGCGTCCGCGTTCCACGATCGCGTCCGCGGATCCGGTCTCATAGACCGCTTTCATGTCTCCGAGGCCAAGATGCGTGTAGGTGCGCAGATAGTCGCGGACCTGGCCGCCCAGAAGGCGCCAGACGGGGACGCCCAATGATTTGCCCAGGATGTCCCAGAGCGCGATCTCAATGCCGCTGACGGCAGACATTCCCTCGACGCCAAGACGCCAAAATCCGTGGCGCGTAAGTATCTGGTAGCACTGCTCCACGTTGCGCGGATCTTGCCCGATGAGCAGTGCCTCAAGGTCCTGAAGCGCTCCAACGACGGCTCGGGTCTTCCATTCCAGTGTTGCCTCACCCCAGCCAAACAGTCCGGGCTCGTCGGTTTCGACCCGAACGAAGACCCAGTTGCGCATTTCCGCATTGCAGACGCGCGCCTTGATGGCCGTGATTTTCATTGGTCCTCCCGACTTGCCGTCTTTTTTCACGGCAATATGTATGATTTATTATGGATAATATGGACGAGTCAAGCGCAACGTCAATGTGGACAGCAGCGTCAGGAAAACTGGCCCTTGGGAGTGTCGCGCCGATGCCACCGGCTAACGCGGTGCGACGCGCAGCCCGGCGGCATCGAAGAGATGCATGCGCTCCGGCGGCAGAGCGAGGCTGATCGGCGGGCCTTGCGTTTCAACGCCCTGCTGCTTGAGAACGGCGATCAGCTTGCTGTCGCCGGCGATGGTGGCGTGGACAACGGTTTCCGGTCCCAACGCCTCGGCAAGCGTTACCCGCGCTTCCACCGATCCCTTGCTGCCGTCGGAAAGTTCGATGTCGTGTGGCCGGATGCCAAGCGTCGCGTCGTCTCCCGGTTTCAGCGCGACCCCGTCAGCCGCGACCGAGGCCGACAGCCCGCCCGGACCTTCGACATGCACTTCGGCGGCGTTTACCGAACGCACCTTCACCGGCAGCAGGTTCATCCGCGGCGCGCCGATGAAGCCGGCGACGAACAGGTTGGCCGGCGCGTTGTAGAGATCGAGCGGCCGGCCGACCTGCTCGATCCGCCCCGAGCGCATTACCACGATGCGGTCCGCCAGCGTCATCGCTTCGATCTGGTCATGGGTGACGTAGATCATCGTGGTTGCCAGCCGCTTGTGCAGGGCCGCCAGTTCAGCGCGCATGCTGATTCGCAGTTCGGCATCGAGGTTGGACAGCGGTTCATCGAGTAGAAAGGCGGTCGGATTGCGCACCACCGCACGGCCGATCGCCACGCGCTGCTTCTGGCCGCCCGACAATTGACCGGGCCGGCGGTCGAGATAGGGAGCAATTTCCAGCATGCGCGTCGCCTCCGTGATCCGCGCGTCGATCTCGGCTTTCGGCATACGGATGTTTTCGAGCCCGAAGGCGAGGTTCTGGCGCACACTCATGTGCGGGTAGAGCGCATAAGACTGGAACACCATCGCCAGACCGCGCTGCGCGGCCGAAACATTGGTGACGTCGACCCCGTCGATCTCGATCTTGCCATCGGTCGGCCGATCGAGCCCGGCAATCAACCGCAGCAGCGTGGACTTGCCGCAACCCGACGGGCCGACGAGGACCAACATCTCGCCGTCGCCGACGTCGAGATTGATGCCGTGCAAGATCTTCATCTTGCCGAAAGCGCGATCGATGTTGGTCAGCGTTATCCGTCCCATGGCGTCCTCACTTCAGCCCGGTGCCGGCAATGCCGGAAGTGATGTAACGCTGCAGGAAGACGAAGACGAGGACGACGGGAATCATCGTCACCACGGTCATCGCCAGGATGTAGTGCCACTGCACGTTGAGCTGGCCGGCATAGGTATTGAGGCCGACCTGGAGTGTGTAGAGCTCCTTGCGCGACAGCACCACCAGCGGCCACAGAAAGTCGTTCCAGCGCCAGACGACCGAGAAGATCGCCAGCACCGCGAGCGCCGGTGCTGCAAGCGGCAACACGATGCGCCAGTAGATCTGCCATTCGGAAGCGTTGTCCATGCGCGCCGCATCGAGCAGCTCATCCGGAATGGTCAGCATGTATTGGCGCAGCAGGAAGACGCCGGTCGGCGTCGCTACGGTCGGCAAGATCACGCCCCAGAGCGAATCGAGCAGCCCGACGGCGCCCACCACCGAATAGAGCGGCACCAGGATTACCGACAGCGGCACCATCAGCGTACCGACGATCACAAGCATCGTCAGATCGCGGCCGCGGAACTTGTATTTCGACAAAGCGAAGGCGGCCATCGAATTGGTGAGCAGCGTGATCAGCGTCGCCATAGCGGTTACAAAAACCGAATTGCGCAGATAGCGCAGGAAGTCGAAATGGACGAAGGGCCCGGTGTAGTTCTCCGTCGCGAAGCCGATTTCGCGCACCGGCTGCCGGTCGGCGATGTTGACCTTCACGATATCGTTCGGCGCCTGTGGGTCCACCATCTGCGCCACGATGCCGATGCGGCGCACCTCGGCCAGCACCTTGGTCGAACCATCCGGCAGCTTCACTCTGTAGAGGGTCAGCGGCTTGTCGTAGCCTTCGACCCTCGCCTGTTGGCTGACATAAGGCATTATGGTCGGCGGGAACTCGGCGAGCTGTGCCGGTGTCTTGAACGACGAACCCACCAGCCAGACGGCCGGACCGAACATGATGACAACGCCGCCGAGCAGCCACAACCAGCTCACGATATCCGTCCAGTGCCAGCCGCGACCGCCGCGCCGGCGGGTCAGGAATGTCATGACCCCGCTCATTCGCGCGCCTCTTTCCGCTCACCCCGGCGTCCGACCTGCAGCTGAAGCAAGGTGAGCACGACCAGCACCAACCCCATCAGGATCGAAGCCGCCGAAGCCAGCCCCGGATTGCGCAGCAGGGAGGCGAAGCCGATCTCATAGATGTACTGCGTGATATAGAGGGTCGAGGTTCCTGGCCCTCCACCCGTCAGCACATAGACTTCGTCGAAGATCTGCACGGCGCGGATCAGCGCCAGCACGATGACGACAAGCAGGTTCGGCATCAGCAGCGGCAGCGTGATGCGCCAGAACACCCGCGCCGGCTTCGTGCCGTCCATCTCGGCCGCCTCGTAAAGGTCGCGCGGGATCGCCTGCAATCCGGCAAGCAGGATGAGCGTATAGAAGCCCATATGTGCCCAGACCGAAACCCCGACGGCGGCGGTGAAAGCCCAGAAACGGTCGGTCAGCCAGTTGTGCGGCTCGCCGCCCAGATCATGGACGATCAGGTTCAGCAGGCCCTGGCGTTGCAGGATCCAGCGCCAGATCAGGCCGGTGACGACGGGCGACAGCAGCACCGGAAAGAAGAACACCGCGCGCCAGAAACTGCGCCCCACGATCTCGCGGTTGAGGATCAGCGCGGTCGCCATCGACACGACCGTCATCAGCGCCACCTGCACGACGACGAACAGGCCCGTATTGTGCACGGCCTTCCAGAAGAGATCCTCGTGGCAAGTGGCAGTATCCAGGTAGCTGCCGCAATCGAGCAGGCGCCGATATTGCTCCAGCCCCACATAGGTTCGGTCCTGCAGGAAGTAGGCCGTTCCTGACGTGGCCGAATAGAAGAAGTTGATGACCAGCGGCACCAGCACGAAAATGCCGAAGATCGCCATGTTTGGGGCGAGGAAGAAGGCGGCCATGCCGCCGGTGCCCGTCGCGCGCTGCCAGAACTTGAGCGGCACGTTGACGATCGACGCCAGCCAGACGACCGGCGCCGCCAGAGCGGCGCCAGTCCATGCCAGTGTCGCGGCGGCGGTCACTTCGCCTCGGCAACCTTGTCGGCGATATCCTGGTCGATCCTGCCCCAGGCATCGTCGAGGCTGAGTTCGCCGGCCATCACCTGGCTGACGCGCGTCACCAGCGCGGCGAAATAAGCGTTGGCCCACTTCCACGGCGGCAGCGCATCGGCCGCCGGCAGGGTTTCACCCGCCGCCTTGACGAACTTGTCGAGCGCCGGACCGACATTCTTGTCGGCCGAATCCCATTTCAGTCCGCCCTTCTCGACGATGCCCTTGTGCGCGGGCAGAAACAGCGTGCGTTCGCTGAACTCTTTCACCACGTCTTCGCGGGCCAGATAATCCATGACCTTGGCGACGTCCTTGGGGTTCTTCGTGTATTTGATGGCGACCAGCGCCGCGCCGCCTTTCACGCCCGAACAGCCTGCGGGGCCGCAGGGCGAGCCGGTCGCCACCCAGTCGAAACTGTCGCCGATCTTGGTCGACAGATTGGCGACCTGCCAGCTGCCCGAATAATAGAACGGGATCTGGGCGTTGATGAAGTCGTCGGCGGCCGCGCGGTAGGTCGAGCCTGCCGCCGACACCCAGGTATCCTTCAGCATCAGACCCTTGGAGGTCCAGTCGACGAGCTTGCCGACGAATGCCTTGGTGCCGTCGTCCACTTTCGCCGGCGTGCCATCGGGTCCGATGTAGTTCGCCCCGAAGGAGACATTCGGACCCGAAATGCGGTGGCCGGAGCGGTCGATCGCGAAGGCCGCCGGAAGCTGCTGACTCTTCGCCACCTCGGCGGCGGCGTTGACCCAGTCGTCCCAGGTCGCCTTGTCGCCGGGCAGCGGCACGCCGGCCCGTTCGAACAGCGTCTTGTTGGCGAAGCCGCCGGTGAGCGTGAGCTGGGTCATGAACCCTGGGATGGCGTTGGAGCCGTCGGGGCGCATCCAGTCCAGCGTGTCACTGAAATTGTCCTCCCAATATTTCGGGTCGGCCACCAACGGCCTGAGATCGAGCCAGTGCTGGGCGAGCTCCTTGATGTTTGTGACGCGGGCGATGTCCGGGCCCTGGCCAGCTTCGAGCTGGATGGGCAGCTGCTCCTGGATCACCTTGTAGGCGACATTGTCGAGCGTGACGTGGATATCGGGATTGTCCTTCATGAAACGGTTCAGAATGTCCTGGATGACATCGCCTTCGACACCGTCCGAATACCACATGATGCGCACGTCGCCGGCAAACGCGCTGGTCGATGCGAGCAGGCTGACCGATAACGCGGCCAGCAAAGTGCGGGTCTTATTCATGCTTCGTCTCCTCCTTTATCCGGGGCAGCGCCCGATGATTCAAGCTGCCACGCCCTCTCCTCTTGAGGGTCGCAGCCGATTCCTCCCTACTCTTTGCGTTTCATGCGCTTCGCCTCACCGCGCACGATCCAGTTGGCCGGATCGAGTGTACGTCCCTCAGCCACGATCCTTGCGTCGGCGAGGAAGCGCACCGTGCCGTACTCCGGATCCTCGACGATCAACTCGCCGTCAGGGCCGGACCGCACCGACAGGCCCCCAAAAGCGGCAGCCCAAGCATCGAGCGCCGGCAGATTGGCATCCCGGTCACCGAGGCGAACGATCCATGTCGTCCTACGTCCCGCCGCCCGCAACTCATTGCCGGCCGTCGGGCCCGCCTCGACCCGCGTGAGCGGCACATCCGTCTTCAGCAAGACGAAGGCGTCGCCGGATTGCCCAGACGCCCGATCGCGATCCACTTGCACGGCATCGAAGGCACTTGCCGGGAACCAGGCGTGCGTGAAGTCGGGCTGTTCATCCGAGCAGGAGAAGCTGACGAGGGCGAGGTCGCGGTATTGGTGAACCCGGGGCAAAGTGCCTGAGCCGCCCCAGTAAGACGGCCTGCCATACCCCGACTGCAGCACCTCGCCCGGGTGGTTGATCCAGATCTGCGCATCCGGATTCTTGCCCAGCCGGGCGTGAATGACTGTCTCCTGATAACCCCAGTGGTTCCAGCGATAGCCGGCGGCGCTGCCCATTGCATGGTCACGCGTCTTGTAATGGTAGAGCCGCGCGAAGCGGTCCTGTCCCTGCGCGAAAGTCCATTCCCACGCCGTATCGTCGGTGAGGGAAGCAACTGCCGCCAACCCGTCCGGAACGCTCAAGCCGTGGTCCCGCAGGCAGAGTGCGAGCTGCGGCAGCGCGTGAAAGCGCATGCCGTAATTGCCCTTGCCCCAGAGCATGCGGCAGATGCCCGATAGCTCCAGGGAACGCGCCGCGCGTAGCGTGTGCTCATAAGAGCGGCCCTGCGCCCCGGTGAGAATGCCGCGATGGGCCGAGCGGGCGACGATTTCAAGCAGGCGTATGATTGCTTTGCCGGCACGTTCGGCGATGTCCTTGTCCGGGGCCAGCGCGTAGAGCGCACACAAGCCCTTGAGGTCGATCGGGAAATAGGGCGCCGAGTTGAACTCGGCCACCTCCCATGCCTCGAAATGGTCGAGCCAGGCCCGCACCCGCGCGGCTCCAACTGCGGACTGCTCGCGGCCAAGGCGGCCCGATCGCACGAAGCGTGCGTCAGCCAACAGGCCACCGGCAATATAGGCGGCGGTGTGGAAGAGCAGCGCGTGGTTCTCGGAGAAGTACCACTGCACATCGTTGCCGGGCTCGTCCATCCAGTAGCGATAGCCGAGAATGGCGTTGTCGACGCGCGCGCGCAGGCTCACTTCCAGCCGATCGCCATAGGCCTTGCGGCACCACAGCAGCGGCACCAGGATGAAGTCGGCGCAATCGTGACAATCCTCGATCGCCGGCAGCGTGCCGGAGATCATGGCGTCGGTCTCGGCGCCCTCCTGCCCGATCGCCAGGCGCGCCAGCGCGCGTACTGTGTCAGCCTCGGCGTGACCGGCGACCTCGCGCAGGGCTTCATCGATACGCGCCGCAAGCGTTTCCGGTGCCTCGCCCTGACGGCGCGCGTGGCAGATCTCGACGCCGAAGACACGCGATACGGAATAGCCTGCGACCGTCAGCGTCACCTTGAAATGGCGAAAGTCGGCCGGCAGTTGCTCGGTATCGGCGATCGGCAGGCGCGTCTGGCCCGCCGGCAGATCGAAGGCGAAGCGCACCGGCGCCTCGATCGACATGAAATCGCCCTCGATCTCGACCTCGATTTGCGCGTCGCACGGCAGGGCCACTCCGGTGACCAGCGCCACCTCGCCGCCGTCATAGGCGGGCCGCTCGAAATGCATATCGTCGAGAGCCGCCTCCATCGCGCTGGCGACACCGCCCGCCACCTCGACCGGCAGTGCGACCGAAGCAGCCGGACCCGACAGATAATCGAGCTGGAAATAATAGCGGGCATCGCGCTCGGCGAGGTCGTCGAACCATATGCGAATGTCGTTGCGGCCGGCCTTCAGCGCGATCTTGAAATCCTCAGCACTTTCCAGATTGCGGCCGTAGGGCGCCATCCAGCCGGCTTCCTCGCCATTGGCAAAGAGCATGGCGCCGCCGCATGTGCGCAGCCGCACCAGCGCCTCGCCAGTCGAGGCCGCCTCGATGGTGGTTTCGGCCCAGGTTCCAAGCACCGTCGGCCGGAACCAGAAGCCCGACAGGTCGACGCGGGGCGAGGCGAAGGGCAGCCAGACGCGCTCGGCGCCGAATTCGGCGCTGACCTGAGGTCGCTTGCCGCGGCGTTCCGCCGCGAACTGCGTGCGGCATGGATATTCATGCGGAATGAAATTCTTGTGCTTGGTCAGGAAGAAGAAGGGATCCATCTCGCCTTGCATGGGCTGGTCGGCCACGTCGTAGCGTTGCTCGGGGATAGACCCCAGTCGCCAGTAGACGATTGGCTGCCCCGCCATGAGCGGCCGGCGCAGCGTAAAGTCGGTCTGAATGCTTTGCGAGGCCTCGCTCATCGCAAATCCTTCACGGCAACCGGATCGACATCGGTGTAGGCTTGGTTCTCGCCGGTCATGCCCCAGACGAAGGCATAGGGGCCGGTTCCTGCGCCCATGTGGATAGACCAGGCAGGCGACAGGACGACGTCACCGTCGGCGACCATCAGGTGGCGCGTATTGTCCGGCCGGCCCATCAGATGGACCACACGGTCGGCCTTGGCGAGGTCGAAGTAGCAATAAGCTTCCATGCGCCGCTCGTGCAGATGCGGCGGCATGGTGTTCCACACACTGCCCGGTGCGAGGTCGGTGATCCCCATCAGCAAGAGGCAGGACGGGGCCACTTCGGGATGGATGTACATGCGCAGCGTGCGCCTGTTCGCGCGAGCCTCCTCGCCGAGCACAAGCGGCTTGGCTTCGCTGCTGACGATGAGACGATGCGCAATATCAGCGCCGGCCGGAACCGAGTTCATGTAGAAATGTGCCGGCCTCTCCGGATCGTCGCTCTCCAGCATCACCTCGCGTGCTCCGCGTCCGACATAGACGATGTCGCGGTTAGCCACGGGAAAGCGCCTGCCGTCCACCGCGACTGCGCCATTGCCGCCGAGATTGGCGATGCCCATCTCGCGCGCGTCAAAGAAGAGCGGGGTGCCGACTTCGGCCCCGTTACCGAATGTCAGCGGGTTGGCCAGCGGCAGCGCGCCACCGACGATCATGCGGTCGACATGGGTGTAGACGAATTCTATCGCGCCAGGCCGGAACAGGCCGTCGACCAGGAACTCGGCCCTCAGCCGGTCCGTGTCCATGCCGGCAATGTCGGCCGGCGACGCGCCGTAGAGCGTCCGCATCATGCCGCCTCCACCTTCGCCTGCAGACGCCGCGCCCCTTCGGTCAGGCATAGAATGGCCAACGCCTGCCCGTAGCCCGTCGGATGGATCGGTATGTCGCGGTAGAACTGCAGGTCGGGGCCCATGCGTGTGCCATAGGACACGTTCGCCACCACACCTTTGTCATCGATGTTGGCCACCACAGCTTCCAAGGCGCGGAGACCGGCGGCACGGCACTCTGTCGAACCGATTCCGAGCCGCGCGGCCTTCATCAAGCCGTAGCCGAAACCGGCCGTGGCAGAAATCTCTTCGTAGGAAGTCGGGTCGTCGAGCAGAGTATGCCATGCGCCCGAACCTGCCTGCACCTCGAGCAGGGCCTTGATCTGCGTCTCCAGCACGCCGAGCAGATAGGCCCGAACCGAAGGCGCAATTTCGGCGAACTCCACCAGATCGAGGATACCCACGGTGATCCAGGCATTGCCTCTCGCCCAAAGGGCGCGGGCGAAATTGTGCCGGCCCGCGAACGTCCAGCCGTGAAACCACAGCCCGGATGCCGGATCGGCGAGATAACGGGCGTGGACCAGGAATTGCCGTTCCGCTTCCTCGACGAAGCGACGCTGGCCGGCAGCCTGGCCGTAGGATGCGAGGAACAGCGCCACCATGAACAGCGTATCGTCCCACAATTCGTCGTCGTTGACCCGGTCCGAAACATCGTGCTGGAAACCGCCTTCGGGCGTCCGCGGCAAGCCGGTGACCACCCGCTCGGCCCATTCGCGCAAGACCGGCTCAAAGCGCGGCTGGCGCCGGCGCCGCCACAATTCGCTTAGCGCCAGCAGAGGTGCGGTGGTGTTGACGTTCAACGCCGGGAGACCGGCAGCGATGCGTCGGTCGTACCAGGCCTCGATCGTCTGCAGCAGCCGATCATCACCGGTCAGCGCCCACAGCCGGACCAGCCCGTAGAGCCCGACGCCCTGCGGCCATTCCCAACTGTCGAAGCTGACGTAGTCGCCCGCCGTCCCGTCGAGATTCGGCTCGTGGAACCGCCCGTCATGGCGCAAGCCGGTCATGCCGGCCACGAGGCTGGCAAGCGCGGAATTCAGGCGTTCGGCCGACAGCGGCATCACTCCTCCCGTTTCTCCCGCTTCAACAGAACTGTTTCACAGGCATTTTTCTTGCGCAATCTGAAAATTTTTTGCATTAACCTAGGTGACTTTGTCGGAGATGCGGGAGCGGATGACGATCCAAGGCAAGCGCGGCCGCCCCAGCCGCCGCATTCGACTTGAAGAGATCGCGGCGCGTTGCGGCGTGTCGGTCAGCACCGCCTCCCGTGCGCTGAGCGGGGTCGGTGGCGTGAGGGATGAGCTTCGCACCAGGATCATCGAAACGGCTAAGTCGATGAACTACGCCATTCCCGCCTCGGTTGCGGGCCGCAAGGTCATCCTGGCCGCAAGCAGCGTGGCAATGGTCGACAGCGCCCGCAATCAGTTCACCTATCACGTTCTCGACGGGCTCAACGAACGCGCCCGGTTGCTCGGCGTCGAACTGGTGACCCGGCCGGTCGCGACGTCCGAAGACGAAATCGCGCTTCTGCGTGAGTCCGAGCGCGACGACCGCGTCGCCGGCTGCCTCTTTCTGACGCTGGATGACGATGACGTGCTGACGCTGACAGCCGGCTTTACCAAGCCGATCGTGCTCGTCAACGGCGACGATCCCTCGATGCGCCATTCGAGCGTGACGCCCTGCAATCGCTCCGCCGCGATGCTTGCCGCGCAGCATCTGATCAGCCTCGGCCACCGCCGCATCCTGTTCCTGATGCGGCGTGGCCGGCGCACGATCGAGCGGCGCTACGAAGGCTGGCGCGACGCGCTGATCGCGGGCGGCATTGCCGGCTTCGACGATCTCGTGGTCGAGGTGCAGGACTGGCTCCCCGAGCTTGCGAGCGAGGCCGTGACCGAGCGCATCGCGGCCCGCGGCCTTGATTTCACCGCCGTGCTGACGGCCGGCGACAGCCTGGCCTTTGGTGCCATCGCCGGCGTCCAGAAAGCCGGATATTCGGTGCCTGGCGATGTGTCCGTCGTCGGTATGGACGACCTGCCGCTGGCGGCCTTCTGCAACCCGCCGCTGACGGCGATGCACATTCCCATGCGCGAGATCGGATCGGCGGCGCTTAGCCTGCTGCTCGATGACATGGCCCATTCGGGGTTGCCGCCGCGCCGCGTCGAGCTCGCCTGCAATCTCGTGGTGCGCCAGTCGACGGCACCAGCCCGGAGGGGCGCTGGCCGTCATCAGCCCGCCTCTTGAGCCGGCGGCTTGCCGCCAGCAAAGAGCAACGGCAAACCCTCTTGCGTCTCCAGTTCAAGGACATGTCCAAGCAGGATCATATGATCGCCTGCCGGGAAGCGGTCGGCGACGCTGCATTCGAACCGCGCCAACGCCCGTGGCAGCAGCGGCACGCCGTGCTCGTTCCACGAGAGGTCAAGATCGGCAAAGTCGGTCCCCGACTTCGAAAAGCGCCAGCACAGATCGATTTGATCTTCCGCCAGCACGTGAATGGCGTAGTGCGCGGAATTGGCGAAGGCTTCGAACCGGCGCGAGTGGCGGCCGATCGACCAGAGCACCAGCGGCGGATCGAGCGACACGGATGAGAAGCTGTTGGCAGTGATCGCGACCGGCCCGTCGGCCGTGCGTGTGGTGACGACCGTGACACCGGTGGCGAAACGCCCGAAGGCGTTGCGCAAAAGGCGCGGATCGCACACGACATGCTCCATCAGCGGCGCTCCTCCGTTCCCAATGGTGTTGCCGGGACCCGGTCCGGCACCCTGCCATAGGCGTGCGGCAGTGAGCACGTCTTGAGCTGGGGCAGCACCTTGGTGCCGAAATGACGCGCCTCGTCGAGATGCGGGTAGCCGGAAAAGATGAAGGCGCGGATCCCCATCTTCATATACGCCTCGATTTCCGACAGAACCTGATCGGTCGAGCCCACCAGCGCCGCGCCGCAGCCCGAGCGCGCCCGCCCGACGCCCGTCCACAAATGCGGCTCGACATAGCCTTGCGCATCGGCGATCTGGCGGTTCTTGGCCTGGTGCGATACGCCGAGCGATCGGGCGTCGAGCGCGCGCTCCCGGATCGCCCTGCCCTGCTCATCGTCCAGCTTCGACACCAGCTCCCGGGCATAGTCCTTTGCCTCGGCCTCGGTATCGCGCACGATCATGTGGACGCGCAGGCCGTAGTCGAGCGTCCGCCCATGGCGCTTGGCACGTTCGTGGACGGCTTTCATGCGGCCGGCGAGCTCCTCCTTGGTTTCCGGCCACATCAGGTAGACGTCGCACTGTTCGGCGCAAAGCTCGAGCGCATCGGGCGAATAACCGCCGAAATAGAGCAGTGGACCGCCATTCTGCTGATAGGGCTTCGCCGGCGCCGTCGAGAGCCCCTTGAAACGAAAGACCTCGCCCTCGAAATCGATGCTGTCCCGGGTCCAGGCCTGGCGCAGGATCTGCACCACCTCGCGGGAACGCTGATATCGGTAGGCGCTGTCGGCCGTCTCGCCCGGAAAGTCCGACGAAATGATGTTCACCGTCAGCCGGCCTTCCAGCATGTGGTCCAGCGTCGCGATCGTGCGCGCCAGCATGATCGGCTGCATCTCGCCGCAGCGCACAGCGGCGAGCAGATTGATCTTCGACGTGATCGGCGCGCAGCCGGCAACGAAGCTCAGCGTGTCCTGGCCGACCTGATAGGACGACGGGCACAAGATGTTGCGGAAGCCGAGTTCCTCGGACGTCTTCACGATCTCGGAGCAATGCGCCCAGCTCGAGCGCAACGCCCCGTCCGGCACGCCGAGAAAACGATAGTCGTCCGAGCAGAGTGCGGCGAACCAGGAAACTTCGGCTGCGTCGAGATCCGGCGAGGTGATTGGGACGATGCTCATTGCCACTCTTCAAAAAAGAAGTCCGGGCCACTCTTCAACGAAAGTTCGGCGCTGCGAATGGCGCTTGCGTAGCATTCGTTTTGGTGTAGATCAATACTGTATCAATTTTTGGGCGCCGACCCGAAAACCGGATGCTATTGGGACGCATGATGCAGTTGACAAGGGCCGATCCCGGCCACCGATCGAGCCAGATGCGCGGCCCCTTGCCCGTGCACTTGCAGACCAGCGAAATGCTGATCCGCGAAATCGCCGCCGGACGGCTGGCCGACGGGGCGCGGCTGCCGCCCGAGCGCGAGATGGCCGCGAGCCTGGGGATCGCCGTCGGCACGCTCAGGCGGGCGCTTGCAGATTTGACCGAAAAGGGGCTTCTCGACCGCATCCAGGGGTCGGGCAACTATGTGCGGGCGCGCGGCGATTTGCTCGGGATCTATGCCTTCTTTCGCCTGGAGCGCATCGGCGGTGGCGGCCTGCCAAGCGCCGACGTGCTGTCGGTCGAGCGGCTGCCCAAGCCCGCCGACCTGCCGCAATTCGGCAGCGAAGTCGAAGCCCACCGTATACGCCGGCTGCGGCGGCTCGACGGCGAGCCGGCCGCGGTCGAGGAGATCTGGCTCGACGTCAGCCGCGCCGAGCGGCTCGAGCGCGAGGATCTGTCGGAATCGCTCTATCTGCACTACCGGCTCGCGCTCGGCTTCTCGATCGTTCGTGCCGAAGACCATGTTGCCCTCGCGCCTGCGCCGGACTGGGCTCCTCTCGAGTTCAGGCCGCCGCCAGGGATGGTTGTGGGTTTCATAGAACGTATCGCCTGGGCTGGCGACGGTGCCAGCGCAGAGTATTCCCGCAGCTGGTTCGATCCGGGCGCGGCGCGGTACGTCACGCGTTTCAGATAGGCCGGAGGAAGACGCCGGGTGACCAAATCATCGATCGGCTACGGCATCATCGGCTGCGGCATGATGGGCCGGGAGCACATCCGCAACATTGCCCTGTTGCCTGACGCGCATGTGGCCGCGATCTTCGAGCCGGACCCCGTCATGTTGGCAGCGTCGCTGGCGATGGCGTCGGGGGCGCGATCGGCGGCATCGATCGCCGAACTGCTGGCCATGGACGAGGTGGACTGCGTTTTAATTGCCAGCCCCAACCACCGTCACCTCAGTCAGATGGAGGAGATCGCCGCACTCCGACCACTGCCGGTGCTGGTGGAAAAGCCGCTCTTTACCGACGCCCCCGACGAGGGGTGGATCGCGGCGCTGAAAGCTCGGCTTCCGCTCGTCTGGGTGGCCATGGAATACCGCTATATGCCCCCGGTCGCCGAATTCATCGAGCAGGCGCGCCACGCCACCGGCGGCATCCGCATGCTGACGGTCCGCGAGCACCGCTTCCCCTTTCTGGCCAAGATCGGCGACTGGAACCGCTTCAACCGCAACACCGGCGGCACGTTCGTCGAGAAGTGCTGCCACTTCTTCGATCTGATGCGGCTGATCCTCGAATCCGACCCTGTCCGTGTGATGGCGAGCGCGGGACAGGCCGTAAACCATCTCGACGAAAGCTATGGCGGTGAGAGGCCGGATATTCTCGACCATGGCTACGTGCTGGTTGACTTCGCGAGCGGCGCGCGCGCCATGCTAGAACTGTGCATGTTCGCCGAGGGCAGCCGCTACCAGGAGGAACTTTGCGCTGTCGGCAGCAACGGAAAGATCGAATGTCTGGTGCCGGGACCGGGTCGCTTCTGGCCGACCCACCTTGGCCCCGCGCCAGTGCCCCAGTTGATCGTTAGCCCTCGCAATCCGCCTGGACCACGCCTGCTGGAGATTCCCGTCGACCCCCGGCTGCTCGAGGCAGGCGACCATAACGGCTCGACCTATTTCGAGCACGCCCGCTTCACCGCTGCGGTACGCGGACAGGGCAAAGTGGAGGTGACCTTGCAAGACGGCTGGTGGGCCGTCGTCATGGGCCTCGCCGCCCAGAGATCGGCCCGCGAAGGCCGCGCCATCGAACTCGCCGGTGAATTCGCGTTGCCGACCTAGGCTGACCACGACATCCACCGGACCGTCGAGTCAGATGCGCCGACCGGTTTCTGCGTCGAACAGATGCGCACATGCGCGGTCGATCTCGATCCGCACCCCTTCGCCTTGCTTGAGGGCAAGCCGCTCCCGGAAGAGGCAGGAGATTTCTTCACCGGAGCAGTCGACCCTGGCGAAGATTTCCGAGCCGGTCGCCTCGAGAAGCGTGACCGTACCCGGCATGCCCTGCCCGGTTGCCCGGATATGTTCCGGGCGAATGCCGTAGACGAGTTCGCGTCCTGCAGCATCCGCCGGGTGGGCACCTTCCGGCAGAGGCAGAATCAGCCCGCCGGCACTGCGGAAAACGCCCTCCTCGATGCGGCCGGCAATGAAGTTCATGGCGGGCGAGCCGACAAAACCGGCAACGAAGAGATTGGCCGGATGATCGTAGAGGTCCAGCGGCGCGCCGATCTGCTCGACCAGGCCGTCATGCAGCACGACGATCTTGTCAGCCATGGTCATGGCCTCGATCTGATCGTGCGTGACATAGATCGTCGTGGTACCCAGCCGCTGGTGCAGGGCCTTGATCTCGCCGCGCATCTGGACGCGCAATTTGGCGTCGAGATTGGAGAGCGGCTCGTCGAACAGGAAGACCTGCGGGTCGCGTACGATCGCGCGGCCCATCGCGACGCGCTGGCGCTGGCCGCCGGAAAGCTGGCGCGGATAGCGGTCAAGCAGCTTTTCCAGGCCGAGAATGCCGGCTGCCTTCCTGACACGGCCCGCGGTGTCGACCGGATCGGCCTTCTTGATCTTCAGGGCAAAGCCCATGTTGTCGGCGACCGTCATATGCGGATAGAGCGCATAGTTCTGGAACACCATGGCGATGTTCCGATCTCGCGCCCGCAGATTGTTGACCATACGCTCGCCGATGGCGATCTTTCCGCCGGAGATCGTTTCAAGTCCCGCAATCATACGCAAGAGCGTCGACTTTCCGCATCCCGACGGGCCGACCAGGATGACAAACTCGCCGTCGGCGATATCGACGCTGACGTCGTGAATGATCTTGGTTGCCCCGAAGGCCTTCTGCACGTTGTTGATCGTTACCGATGCCATTGGATCTTTCCTGGAAAAGAATGTCCGGGCGCGCCCTCAGCCGGCCTTGACGGCGCCGGCTGTCAGCCCGGCCACGATCTGCCTTTGCGCGAACATGGTCAGGATCAGCACCGGCAGCGTCACCACCAGCGCTGCCGCGGCGAGCGGCCCCCAGCTCACCTGCTCGTAGGACAGCATGTTGTAGACGGCGACCGGCAGTGTGCGCGTCTCTCGGCTGGCGAGCACCACGCCGAAGACGAAATTGTTCCATGAGAAAATGACGGACAGGATGAAGGCGACGACGATGCCCGGCTTGGCGATGGGCAGGGCGACCAGCCGGAACACCTGCCAGGAGCTGGCGCCGTCGATGTTGGCCGCCTCTTCCAGTTCCATCGGCGTGGTCTCGAAATAGCCGATCATCACCCAGACCACGATCGGCACCGTCACCACCAGGTGGATGATGATCTGCGGCCACAGCGTGCCGAGGATCCCGATCCACTGGAACAGCAGAAACAGCGGGATGAGATAGGATAGCCCGGGCGTCATGCGGGCTATCATGATGACGACCGCCGACCGTTCAGCCTTGAGCCGTGCGATGCCATAGCCCGCCGGCACGCCGATCAACAGCGCTAACAACGTGGCCGTGCCGGTCACCAGAACCGAATTCCAGAGATAGAGCAGGAAGTTATTCTCCTCGAACACTTTCACATAGTTCGACCAGGCGAAACGTTCGGGGATCAGGATCGGCGGATAGGCACCGTTGTCGATCTCGAATTTCAGCGACAACGAGATCATCCAGAGGAAGAACAGGATCGCCGGCGAGACGAAAACCAGGGCAGCGAAAAACAGACCGATCTGGTTGAGCAGCCGCGAACTCATCTATTTGCCCTCCGTATCGATCCACTGCGAGCGTTGGCGCAGCATTAGGAGGACAAAAGACAGGGCCACGATGACAATGAAGAACACCACGGCCATGGCCGAGCCGTAGCCGATATCGTAGTAGGAAAAGGCGGTGTTGTAGAGATAGATGTTGATGGTTTCCGAGGCCGTGCCCGGCCCGCCCTGGGTCATCGCGTAGATGATATCGAAGCTCTTCAGCGCATCGATCGTGCGGATGATGACCGCGATCATCAGGAACGGCGCGATCATCGGCAGAGTGAGATAGCGGAATTGCTGCCAGGCATTGGCGCCGTCGATCTCCGCGCTTTCGAAGGGCTCGCGCGGCACCGAGGCCAGCCCACCCAGCACGATCAGCATGACCAGCGGCGTCCACTGCCAGGTCTCGACCGCAACCAGCGACGGGATGACCGTGTTGGCATTGAAGATCCATTCCTGAGCCGGGATGCCGACCAGTGACAACAGGTAGTTGAGCACGCCAAGCTGGGGATGGAACATCATTGTCCAAACCAATGCCACGGCAACGGGTGTTGCCATCATCGGCATGACGAAGACGCCGCGCAGCAGGCCGCGCAACGGAAACCTGGCATCGAAGATCAGGGCGGCCAGAGTGCCCAGGAACATCGGCGCTGCAACCGAGAGGAAGGTGTAGGTCAATGTATGAACCAGAGATTCCCAAAACCGCGGATCGCTGGCCAACCGGAGATAGTTTTCCATCCCGGCAAAGCTCCGCGACTGGCCGAGCGTCCAGCGGTTGACGCTCATCCACAGCGTGAAAGCCCAGGGGAAGACGATGACGGCGCCGACGACGACGAGTGCCGGGACAACGAAAGGCCAGTAATTGGGAGCCAGCCGGATCGTCTGGCTCCCGTCGATAACCGGCATCGTCACCCCGGCTTGTTCTGGGGTGGTGGCCGACATCAGCCCTGCTCGCTCCTGTCGAGAACCGGCTGGAACTGCTCGGTGGCCTTCTTCAGCTCCGCGGCGGGATCGGCGGCGGCAATCATGTTGGTCAACGCCACGCCATAGATGTCGCGGAATTCAGTGACGGGGATGATGACCGGCAGCGCCAGCCGGCTGATATTGCCTGAGCCGATCACGGCATCAAGCCAGCTTGCCGGCATGGTGACGCCTTCGCGCACCTTGGGATCCTCCAGCACGGATTTGCGGAACGGAACGCCAGCGCCGGCCTGCAACAGCCGCGCGCCCATGGCTGGCGATACGGCCCACTGACAGAACAGATAGGCGGCCTCCTTCTTCTCGCTGGCGGCGGTAACGCCAATCCCGTCGCCGAAGGTGCCCGAGGCATGCGCCTTGGGACCCTTGGGCATGACGCCGTAGCCGACCTTGCCGACCACTCTCGATTTTTCCGGGTTTTCCATCGGCGGGGCAAAACCCACGCCATCGAGCCACATGCCGATCTTGCCTTGCAGGAAGGCCGACTGTGCTTCGGCCCAATTGAACCCGGTGACGCCCGGAGGGGCGGACTTGGTCATCAATTTTTGATAGAGGGCAGCAGCCTCGATCGCCTCGGGAGCCTCGGTGCGCAGCTTCCCCTTGTCGTCGAGCGGCGTCACGTCGTAGCCGAGCATCAACGACGTCCACACCGGCGTGTTTGCGTTCTTGAGCCCGCGGGCGACGAAGCCGTATGTGTTGGTCGACGGGTCGGTCAGCGCTTCGGCGGCGGCCACCAGTTGCTCGAACGTCTCGGGGTATTTGAGGCCTTTGGCCTCAAACAACTCCTTGTTCCAATAGAGGATCCAGTAATCCACCGAGAAGGGTAGCGAGCGCAGCACGCCCTGGCCGTCCTTGGCAAACAGCATGCCGGCCTCGGCGAAGTCGCTTTCGACCAGCCCCGGGTCGGTGAGCGACGGGTCTGCGAGATAGCCGGCGATGTCGGCCAGCCAGCCACCCTTTTCAAACTGGCGCTTCTGCACGTGGTAGCTCAGATGCACGACGTCGAAGCTCGGCTTGCCCGAGCTCAACTCGATTACGGTCTTCTGGCGCTGCTGCTGCTCGGGCGTGGCCTCGGCATTGACCTTGATGCCGGTCAGTTCCTCGAATTCGGCGAGATATTTCAGGATGGTGTCGCTGCGCGGACTTTTCACCAGATTGACGTCAAGCGTCGTCCCGGCAAAGCGTTTCCAGTCGACGCCTGCGGCAAAGCTGGGGCGGAGTCCCACAAGCCCGGCAGCGGTAAGCGCCGCGGTTCCTGCAAGGAGTTGCCTCCTGGTTGGGTTGAACGGATTGGACGACATTTTTTCCTCCCGGGTTGCTGTCGTGTGCGTTGCATCGCGACCGCGGCGCGGCCTTCACTTCCTCAGATCTGGAGCGCCAGCCGGCGTGCATTGTCGATATGCACACTGATCGCTTCAACCGCTTTTTGCGGCTTGCGGCTCTCCATGGCTTCGATAACTGCCAAATGTTCGCGCATCACCGGCACCACACGACCGTCGATGCGGAAACGCTCCTGGTGGATCAGCCGGATTTTCACCGAGTTGACCAGATAGGCCTTGGCGATAATCTCGTTGCCCAGCGCATTGATGAAGGTGTCGTGCATGGCCCAGTCGACGTTCTGGGCCTTGGCTTCCATTTCCGATGTCGGCGCTTGCAGCAGGGCTTGAGCCAGCATCTCCTCATGTTCGCGCCGCATGCGGGCAAGTTCGGCATCTGAAGCGCTGACCGTAAATAGCGCCACTGCCTCGCGTTCCATGAATAGCCGAAACTGAAAAGCCTCGCGGATCAGATTGATGTCGATATGCGCGATCTGCATGCCGCGCTGCGGGATGGTGGTCAGCAGTCCCTCGGCCTCGAGACGCGGGACGATCTCGCGAATGGCGCCCAGCGGCAGCCCGGTGAAAGCGACCAGTTCGCGCTGAGACACGAACTGCCCCGGCCGCAGATCGCGGGCCAGCAAATGCCGCGTGAAGCTGGCATAGGCTTTCTCCCGGAGAGTGATCGGTTCGCTGCCGTCTTCCAATTCAGCTCGCTTCCTTTGTCAGTCAACTGGCTTTGTCGATCAGGCCGGCTCTGTCGCAAACAGCCTGTCGTAGGCAGCAGCAAGCTGTCGCTGTCCTTGCGGGCCGATCGCCTCCAGGGGCGGGCGGACCGCCAGCCAGCGCTCGTCGCCGGTCTTGCGCGCCACCATGACCTTCACCGCCGGCGTGACCGGATATTTGAGCAATTCAAGCACGAAGTCCTCGACGCGGGGATCGTCGCGGCCGTCTTCGACCATTGCACGGATTTCGCCGGTAACAAAATTAGCCATGCCGGAAATCGCACCCTGTCCACCGTGGCGCACGCTTCTCGCCAGATGCCGTTCGTCGCCGATCAGGATCACCAGATCGCCGTGCGCTTCAAGCAGCGCCTCACTGTAGCTCCAATCCCCGCCGGAATCCTTCACCCCGGCCACCGCAGCGGGAAAGGCGGCGCGCAGCCGGCCGATCAGCCCAAGCGGGAGCGGCACCATGGTGACAGAAGGGATGTTATAGAGGAGGACGTCACGAGCCAGCGGACCGAGTGCGGCGAAGACGGCGGAAAACCATCCGAACAGCCCTTCCTCGCCGACATTCTTGAAGTAGCTCGGCGGAGCGAGCAGAATGTTGCGAACGCCGTGCTGCAAAGCGTACCGAGCCTGATCGGCGGCGTCTTCGGCCGCATCGACCAGCACTCCGGCCACGAGCTGATGTGCCGGAATACCGGCCGCCAGCATGGCTTCGGTGACGACCCGCCGCTCGTCCGTGCCCACCGAGGCGCCTTCCCCGGTGGTGCCGAACAACGTCGCGCTGCTGCAGCCGGCGCCAAGGCAGGCCCGGGCGTGCGCGATCATCGGCGGGAGAGCTATCTGTCCCGACGCGTCGAAGGGTGTGGTGAGAGCAACCGAAAGACCAAAGCGGGAAGCCAACGCGATCTCCGTTTAAATCAATGTGCGCGTAGTGCTAGCACACTAACATGTTAGATGTAAACTGGCGATCTTCCGAACTGATCGCTGCCGAACGGCGCTGCCGCGGCGGCGCCATCGCCGATCACATCCTACCGCCCGAGCATCACACATGCTGCTGTCCCCGAGCCTCCGCGGGATTGGCTGGACAACGCAGCCTAAGCTCGATCAGGTGGCGACGAGGTGGCCGTTGCCAACGTCTTCAAGCTTGAGTTTCGAGGGCTCCTCGCCGACACGCCGGATAGCGCTTGGAATTTCGCTGTCCAGACGCGCGAACCGGGCGCGGCGCTGGCCTCGATCGGGAACCGGAACGGCTTCGATCAGCCGCTTTGTGTAAGGATGCCTCGGATTGGAGAAGATCTGGTCGCGGGTGCCCATCTCGACGATCTGCCCCAGATACATCACCGCCACGCGATCGGAGATGTTCTCCACCACTGCCATATCGTGTGAGATGAAGAGATATGCGACGCCGAATTCGCGCTGCAGCTCCTTCAGCAATCTTAACACGCGCGCCTGCACCGACACATCGAGAGCAGAGACGCTTTCGTCGGCAATGATCAGCTTTGGTCGCAGCGCCAGCGCCCGTGCAATGCAGATTCGCTGGCGCTGGCCGCCGGAGAATTCGTGAGGATAGCGCTCCATCTGGTCAGCGGAGAGGCCGACACGTTCGAACAGGGCGGCAATCTGGGCGTGCCGTTGCTCCTTGTCGCCGATACCGTGGATCAGCAGAGGCTCGGCCACGAGATCGCCCACTCGCATGCGTGGGTCTAGGGACGCGAAGGGATCCTGGAAGATCATCTGCACATTGCGGCGTACAGCCTTGCGCTCCTTGCGACTGAGCGTCGACAGGTCCTGACCGCCGATTGAAATGCTGCCGGTGTAGGGTACCAGCCCGGCGATCGCCTTGGCCGTCGTCGACTTGCCGCAGCCGGATTCGCCGACCAGCGACAGGGTTTCGTGTGGCGCGATCGAGAAGCTGACGCCTTCGACCGCGTGCACTCTGCGGTCGACGCGGCCGAAGAAGCCGCCGCGCAGGTCGAAGCGGACGTGAAGATCGCTGACATCTACAAGCTCGGCCGGCATTTTAGCGGCATCTTGTCGGTCTTCGGCCGTCCGTTCGCCGCCGATGCGCGGCACCGCCGCCAGAAGCTCGCGCGTATAGTCAGCTTGCGGGCGGGTGAAAATGTCGGCCGCTCTGCCCTGCTCGACCATCCGGCCATCGCGCATGATAATGACACGGTCCGCCATCTCGGCGACGACGCCCATGTCGTGCGTAATTAGGATAACGCTGGTGCCGTGCTCGCGCTGCAGGTCCCGCAGCAGCTCCAGCACCTCGCCCTGAACCGTGACGTCGAGAGCGGTGGTCGGTTCATCGGCGATCAGCACGTCCGGGTTCAGGGCCAAAGCCATGGCAATCATCACGCGCTGCCGCATGCCGCCTGAGAGCTCGTGCGGATATTGCTCGAGCCGCCGTTCCGCATCCGGAATTCGCACTGCCTTCAGCGCCTCGAGCGCCCTCAGCCGCGAGTTGGAGCGCGACAGCGAGGTGTGGGCCTCGATCGCTTCTGTGAGCTGCCGTCCGACGGAAAGAACCGGATTGAGCGACGTCATCGGCTCCTGAAAGATCATGGCAATGCGGTCGCCTCGGATGCGGCGCATGCGGCTCTCACTGAGCGCCGCGAGATCCTGATCGCCGAGTTGGATGGAGCCTGATCTGATGCGTGCCGCCGGCTGCGGCAGCAAGCCCATGATGGCCAGCGCCGTCATCGACTTGCCGGAACCGGACTCGCCAGCAATGCAAAGCGTCTCGCCGCGCATCAGGCCGAATGTCAGGCCGGAAACGACGTCGCGATCGCCCTCATCGCCACGCACGGCGACGGTCAGACCTGAGACGCTGAGAACCGGCCTGACAGAGCCACTCTCCGCGGCGGTCTGCCCGGGTGGTTTGGTGTCCTCCGCCACCTTCATTCGAAAACGCAGCGGGGAAAGTAGAAGGAAACCACCCAATTGGGCATGTCGACGATCTCACTGATGCGCAGGTCGCCGCAAACCGACACGAGCATATAGGCGTCTACCGGATCCATGCCGTAGCGGCCGGAGAGCAGGTCGACCATCTGGGAGACGGCGCTCTTGGCGCCGTCCATCAGATCCGGCCCGATGCCGGTTGTCACCTCGTAGCCCTTGGCGTCGAGATGCCGCGACACCGGACCCGGCGTCGTGAAACGAGGGGTTCGCAGCCGGGCATCCTTGACCAGATCGAGTGTCAGCACGGCGTTCATCGGGCTCTCGATCGCCGTGCCGCAGACCTCGCCGTCGCCCTGCGCGGCGTGTGTGTCGCCGACCGAGAACAACGCTCCCGGAACCTCCACGGGAAGGTAGAGAACCGTGCCGGCAGCGAGATCGCGAATGTCCAGATTGCCGCCCATGCGGCGCGGCGGGATCACCGAATGCAGGCCCGGCTCAGCCGGGGCGTTGCCGATGGTGCCGGCGAAGGGCTTGAGCGGCACCCGGCCGCTCTTGCCGAACAGCGCCGGTTGGAGCGAGACGGCGTCGTACTTCCAGAGGTTCAGCGCCGGCTGAGTGAAGTCATCCGTCAACAGACCGAACCCCGGGATGTTCGCGGTCCAGCCGAAGCCGGACGGCTTGAACGCCTCGATGGTGATCTTCAGGGCATCGCCCGGCTCCGCCCCGTCGACATAGATCGGCCCAGTAACCGGATTCACCTTGGCGAAGTCGAGCAGAGCAACGTCGTCGACAGTGCTCTCCATCGTCAGCTGGCCGCCCGACGAATCGAGGCACTCGAACTCGATCGTCGACCCGGGCGCCACCCGTTCGGCCGGGACAAAGGAATTATCCCAGCCGAAATGATGGTGGCGCCCGTGGATGGTGTAGTCGCAGTTATTGCACATCGGTCACATACACATTGTCGTAGTTGATCGGGATATGGACCGGGTCGACATAGAGGTTGTCAGCGCCGCCCATGCGGGTGGATTTCATGGTGAAACGCTGCTCGTTGAACACCGGCGCCCAGGGCGCGTCGTCCATGATCTTGCCGTAGATCGCACTCCACATCTTGGCGCGTTCGCCGGCCTTGGCCGGGTCGACGACCGAGTCGGCCTCCGCCGCCTTGCTGTCGAGATCCTTGTTGCAATACCACGACCAATTCCAGCCGCCGGGAACGGCACCGGCGCAGCCGAGGATCGGTCCGTAGAAGTTGGACGGATCGGGGAAGTCGGCGATCCAGGCCATGCCGCCGGACCAGATCATCGGCGCACCGGCTTTGTCGCCGCCGGCGGCGATGACGTTGGCCTGGGCCAGCGCCTGGATGCTGGCCTTGATGCCGACCGCCGCCAGATCCTGCTGGATCGCCTGGGCAATGCGCGGGTTGGGGTCGGTATTCATGGCAAACAGCTGCGTGTCGAAGCCGTCGGGGTGGCCGGCCTCGGCAAGCAGCGCCTTGGCCTGTGCCACGTCATAGGGATAGCCCTTGAACGTCTTGTCATAGCCGGGCATCGACGGTGGCAGCGGCTGGTTCGCGGGCACCGCGCGGTTGTTGATCAGCTGGACGATGCGCTCCTTGTTAATCGCCATGTTGACCGCTTGCCGTACCTTCACATTGTCGAAGGGCGCCATGGTGGTGTTCATGGTGATGTAGCCGGTGTGCAGCTGGCCGCCCTCGACGACGCGGGCCTTCTGCTCGGGATCGGCCATCACCTCCTGGAATTTGGCCGGCGGAATGCCGTCGCCGGGAACGTCGATCTCGCCCTTTTGCAGGCGCAGCAGCGCCACGATCGGCTCCTGGCCGATCTCGAAGGTGATCTTGTCGAGATGCGGCAGGCCCTTGTGCCAGTAATCCGGGTTGCGCTCGAAGACCACACGCTGGCCAAGCGTCCATTCGGCGAGCTTGAAGGCGCCGGTGCCGACCGGATGCTTGCCAAAATCCGCGCCGTATTTCTCGACCTCCTCCTTCGGCACGACATGCGAGAAGTTGATGGCCATGACATGCAGGAAGGTAGCGTCGGGCCGGGTCAGTTCAAACTTGATCGTGTAGGGATCGACGACGGTGATGCCCGCCAGGCTTTCCGCCTTGCCGGCGGCGATATCGTCATAGCCCTTGATCGAGCCGAAGAAGCCGGCGCCGGGGCTCTGGGTCTTTGGATTGGTGACCCGGTCGAGCGAATATTTCACGTCGTCGGCCGTCATCTCGCGGCCATTGTGGAACTTCACTCCGTGGCGCAGCTTGAAGGTGAAGGTCTTGCCGTCGGGCGCAATCTCGTAGCTCTCGGCGAGGTCGGGCCGCAGGTTGGTGGTGCCCGGCTCGTAGTCCATCAGCCCGTCGAACAGGCTCTTGATCATCGACCAGTTCTGCCAGTCATAGCCGATGGCTGGATCGAGCGTGGCGACGTCGTCCTTGTAGGTGATGGTGATCGCGCCGCCCTGCTTGGCATTCGGATCGACGGCATCTTCGGCGCGCACGCTTGTCATGCCAAGCAGCACCAGCGCAAGCGCCGATGCCGTCACGGTCGATATCAAATAGTTTCTCATGTCATGTTCCCTTTCTCTGGTTTTCTTGGTTTTCATCTGAGCTTGATGCGTGGATCGATGAACGGTGCGACGGTGTCGGCCAGGAGATTGCCGAGCACGATGGCGAAGGCCGAAACCAGGGTGACCCCCATGATGATCGGAATGTCGATGCGCTGGATGGCCTGCCAGGCAAGCTGGCCGATACCTGGCCAGCCGAACACGCTTTCGACGACCACGATGCCGCCCATGAAGATGCCGATGTCGATGCCGATCATGGCGATGACCGGGAGGATGGCGTTGGGCAGCGCGTGGCGAAAGATGATGGCGCTGCGCGCAAGGCCCTTGGCACGCGCGGTGCGCACGTAATCCTGGCGCAGCACGTCGATCATCGACGAGCGCATCATGCGTGCGTACCAGCCGGCGCCGAGAATTCCCATGGTCAGTGACGGCAGCACCAGATGCCGCCAGGTGCCGTAGCCGCCGATCGGGAACCAGCTGAGCCGCACCGCGAACACATAAAGCAGCAGCAAACCGACGACGAATTGCGGCGCCGAAACGCCGACGAAGGAGGCGACCATCAGCGACTGGTCGGTGGCGGTGCCACGCTTGACGGCCGCGATGAGGCCCATCGTCAGGCCGATCACGACCTCGCAAGCGATAGCACCGACCATCAGTAGCAGGCTTGCCGGCAGCCGTGAAATGATGAGCTCAGTCACCTCGGAACGCTGGATGTAGGAGCGCCCGAGATCACCGCTGAGCAGCCTGGTCAGGTAGTGCCAGTACTGGACGACAAAGGGCTGGTCGAGGCCGAGCTGCCGGCGGATGTTCTCGACCGTCTCGGGCGTGGCGCTGCGGCCGGCGATCTGGCGGACGGGATCGGCGGGCAGCAGATAGAGCAGTGCAAAGGTGATCAGAGAGACGCCGAGCAAGATGAGCACGGACTGGACAACGCGGCGGCCGAGATAGGCGATCATGCCCGGCCCCTTTGCGTCGGATCGAGGATGTCGCGCAGCGCATCACCGACGAGGTTGAAGGCCAGCGCCAGCGCCAGGATCGCCGTACCCGGAAAGAAGACCAGCCAGGGCGCTGCCTGGAAGTACGTCTGGTTTTCGAAAATGATGTTGCCCCAGGATGCGGTCGGCGGCTGCACGCCGATGCCGAGATAGCTGAGCGTCGCTTCCAGAAGCACCGTGGTCGAGATGCCGAGCGTGCCCCAGACGATGATCGTCGGCACCAGGTGCGGCAGGATATGGCGAAACAGGATGCGTGGGGCGCTTGCCCCGATGGTACGCTCGGCGTCGATGAACTCGCGCTCGGAGAGCGAGCTTGTCTCGGTGTAGATGACCCGGGCGGTCTGTACCCAGTTCACCAGTGCGATCACCATGGCGACGATCCACAGGCTCGGCTGGAGCACTGCCGCCAGGCAGATGGCAAGCAGCAGCGCCGGGAAGGCCATCATCAAATCGGTGAAGCGCATAAGCGCACTGCCGATCCAGCCGCGGAAATAGCCGGCGGTGATGCCGATCAGCGTGCCAATCAGAAGCGCCACGCCATTGGCGACGATGCCGATGATCAGCGAGGTGCGCGCGCCGAAGAGAAGACGGGTCAGGAGGTCGCGGCCAAGCAGATCGGTGCCCAGCCAGAATTGGGCGCCCGGCGGCATTGGCGCGCCTTCAAGGGTGAGCCCGTCGAACATCTGCTCGTTGGGATCGTAGCCTGTCAGCCACGGTGCAAGGACGGCGCCGACCACGACGAGGGCAATGATCACCAGGCCGAGCAACGCCAGAGGCCGTTTTAGCAGACGTCGCCAGAGGCCAGCGTGCGGCTTGGCCGGCATGCGCCGGGTGGCGGAAAGCTCAGGCGCGATCGGATTGGTCATCGTCGCCTTCTTCTTGCGTCCTTGCCACGATCCGGCGTGCGGCTTCCTCGACGCTGATTTGCCAGCTCATCGCCAGTGAGCGGAGCTGCGCATAGGCGCGACCGTCCTCGGCGCCCTTCGATAAGACCTCCACCGCGCGCACGATGGTCTGGCGCTCGGCGACCCGCTGACGAAGCGAGGCGATCTCGCTGGCCAGAAGCTTGCGCGCCTCGAAACTCTGCCTTGCGATCAAAAGCGCGCTATAGACGCCGGCATTGCCGACCGGCTTCAGCAGCTGGGCATCAGCTTTGTGCGACAGTGCCCATTCAACGCGGCCCGGCGCCTCGGAGCCGATCAGCGCTATCAGTGGCATCGGTGCCTCGCCCGGCTTCCAAGGGAATTGCTCGTCAAAGCCGAGATCGACGTCGAAGAAAACGAAGTCTGCCGCCAAAGCTTCGGCCGGCAGTTCCGGCCAAAAGCCAATCGTCTCAAGGCCGATGGCCGACAATTGCCGCGTGATCGCCTGCACGATCGGATGTGGACGATGCAGGACAAAAGCCTTGGCGCCTCCGAGATTCGGGATGCGCGGCATCTTGCTCACGACACCACCCGCAGGCGCGGCTGCCCGAACGTCTCCGTCCGGTCATAGCGGGAAAGGTAGGGATCGGGTGCCACGCCCTTCGTCAGCGTGACCGTCTTGAACGATGTCCCTTCGATACGTCCGATCTGCACCGGCAAGGTAGCGTGCTGGGTTTGCGGATCGATAGCGATGTCGCCCAGCGGCGTTCGAAATGATGTTCCGGCAAAGACCTTGGGAAGGTCCATCCACTGTGCATCGGAGTTGCGGGTGAGTATCTCGGCGAGCGTGCGCACCGAGGCATAGGCAGCCGCCTCGAAGGATGAGGCAGGCATAACGGAAGACACCAAAGCCGCTCCGCGATCCGCTACCGAGATGTCGTGAAAATAGGGCCCAACGGAAAGATGGCCATCGCCGGCCCCGTTGAGCGCCGGCAATTCGCATTCCGTGAGATTGCAGGACAGGATCGGGCAACGCTCCGGCCTGAAATGCGGATCGCGCCGGCCAAGCTCGGCATAAGCGGCGATGAAGGCATAGGAAGAAGAGCCGATGAGATTGTTCAGAACGAAATCAGGTCTCGTCGCTTGGATCTCTGCGATCAGCCTCGCAACATCGACCTCGCCGAGCGGCAGATAGCGTTCCCCCAGCACCTTGCCGCCGGCGTCCGCAATCAGGTCGCGCGCCACGCGGTTGGTCTCCCAGCCCCAGATGTAGTTTGAACCGAGCAGGAAGCCGTCGGCGCCGAAACGAGGCACGACATAGGCAAGCAGCGGGACGAGATGCTGATTGGGGCAGGCGTGCGTGTAGACGACATGCTCGTTGGCTTCAAAGCCCTCGTAGGGGCAGGCGTACCAGAGCGTGCCGCCTGCCCTTTCCAGGATCGGAATGACCTCCTTGCGGCTCCACGAGGTGATGCAGCCAATGATGTGGCGCGCGCCGCTGTTGGCGAGAATGTCCGCGCAGCCGGTTGCATACCGATCGATGTTGCCCTGCGGGTCGCGCTCGACCGGGACGAATTCGAACGGGATCGCGGGATCGGTGTTGACGTCGGCAATGGCGTTTATCGCGCCCGCACGGCAGGATTCGGACAGCAGCCGGTAGTTGCCGGACCGCGAGTAGAGAATGCCGATCTCGATATGCGGTTTCAAACAAAGCCCCAAATGACAATGCCCCGCAGCCGCCGCCGCAAAGGGCGAGGCATACGAGGCATTCTTGCCGTCCGGCGACCAGAGCCGGTATTTGTCCTTACCGTATTACGCCGTCGCCCCTAGTCAAGAGCCGCCACGCGAAACTTTGGGCAGCCGCAATGACGGCGTGGAATGCGTGATCAAATCCATGTCCGCTGAGCCGCGCCGACAAACCCCGGTTCGCTATCATTCAAGGCAAGGACTTTAATATCGGTTTACCTGAATCTGCTAGCAGCTATGACGCCCGTTTTCGTCGGTTCAGCAAAGGGTCCACCTTGCAGCAGCATTTCACCTCTCCGCTCGGTCACCCGAGCGATCGCAACTGGCCGAGGTTGCACCGCTTCATGGGGGTCGAACTGGAGCTCACGCCCGATGTACTCGTGCCGAGAGAGGAAACGGAACTGCTTGGCCGAGAGGCCGAAGCCATGCTTCGCGAACGAGCAGGCGAAGCGATCCTGATCGACATGTGCTGCGGTAGTGGCAATCTGGCAATCGGGATCGCGAACGCTTGTCCGCGGGTTCGGGCATGGGCAGCGGACTTGACCGACAGCACGGTTGCGCTTGCCCGCCGCAACGTTGCACGTCTCGCCTTGCAAGACAGGATTACGATTCGGCAAGGCGACCTGTTTGCCGCGCTCGGGGGCGACGATCTAGAAGATGCCGTCGACATGATCGTGTGCAATCCGCCCTACATTTCGTCATCCCGCGTCGAGGGCGAAAGCGTGCACCTGCTGGAGAATGAACCCCGCGAGGCTTTCGATGGAGGCCCTTATGGCATTTCGATCCTTCAAAGGCTGGTCCGCGAGGCCGCAGCCTTCCTCAAGACGGGCGGATGGCTGTTGTTCGAGTTCGGGGAAGGCCAGGATCGCCAGGTAGCTGCCCTTTTGTCGAGAACGAAATCCTACGAACACCCGACGTTCGCCGCGACGGCCGATGGGACGCCTCGCGTCGCCATCGCCCGGAAACTCGGCGGGCTGGATTTCGGTGCCGGGAGCCGGGCTTGAGCCTCATTCGCGCCTTGGAGGGCGCCGACCTTCCGGCAGTCGCGAACATGTTCCAACGCGTGCTGCTGAGACAACGGACCGAAGCGCCGGCCTCTCTCGTCGAATACATGAGACGGTTCTATCTGGACGCGCCCGCTTGCGGAGGCGATCTCCGGTCGCTTGTCCATGTCAACGATGCCGGTCATGTCTCCGGGTTCGTCGGCGTTCACGTATTGCCGATGACGTTCAACGGCCGACAATTACGCGCTGCTGTCTGTAGCTCGCTGATGGTCGAGGACCGTGAGCGCGACCCGATGGCCGGCGCACGCTTGCTGAAAGCCTACCTGGACGGTCCGCAGGACATCTCCTTCAGCGAGACCGCCAATGATATTTCCGTGAAATTGTGGACCCGGCTGCGCGGCGTGGTCCTGCCGCAATACAGCCTTGACTGGGTACGCGTATTGCGCCCGGCGGCCTTCATGCTCAGCCTTTCCGCCAATCGCATGGCGCTTGCCAGAGTGCTCAATCCGCTGGCGCGTGCCGTCGACCGATTTTATTGCAGGCGAATGACGTCCAGCGAACGACGCTGGTCGGGCGTGGCGGTGGACGGGGCAGGCCACGGAGCCTTTCGGACCTCCGAAGTCGACAGCCACGCATTTGCCAAGCTCATCGAACCGTTTGCCACTCAATTCGCCCTGCGGCCGGACTGGACGGAAGGCCAACTCGACCACATCCTGACCGACGCGGCACAGAAGCCGGACCTGGGCGAGCTTGTCTACGTTTGCGTGACTTCGCCAGTCGGCACCAATGTCGGCGCTTTCGCCTATTACGCACGGAAGTATAAAATCGGTCGCGTGCTGCAGATCCTCGCCCTCCCCGGCCAGGCGGGCTCCGTGATAGACTGCCTGATCGATCATGCCGCCGCGCGCGGCGTCAGCGGCCTGCGCGGACGTATTCAACCTGCACTTCTGGAAGCGATGCTTGGACGACGCGTCGCTTTCCTGACCGTTGCCTCCACGGTGGTGCATTCACGTGATCCAGAGGTTCTGGACGCCATGAAGAACTCGCAAGTTTTCCTGAACGGGCTTGCGGGCGAGCAGTGGAGCCGGCTGATCGGTAGCCGCTTCACCTAAGGCGCTTTGGGACGTGGCCGGTCTCGAAGCAGGTCAGGTACCGAGTTCTTCGACTTCCTCGACGAGTTGCGGACGCATGTGCAGATAACGCGTCGCCTTGCGCTTGGCGACGATATCGGCCCAGACGCGTTCCACTTGGGAGGCGGCCAATCCCGCTGCCTGCCCCACCGCTTCTGCCGCCACGCCGTTGTTGAGACCGCAAAGGCAAAGGTCCATGCGGTCATAAGGAAGCGAGAAGTAGAACTCCTCCTGCGTCTGCGCCAGCGAGTAGGTATCGGTGGTCGGCGGCCGGTTCCGGATTTCTTCCGGAACACCGAGATGGGCCGCCAGCGCATAAACCTGTGTTTTATAGAGGTGGGCGATCGGCTTGACGTCCGCGGCGCCGTCACCGTTCTTCACGAAGAAACCCTGATCATATTCCAGCCGGTTCGGTGTTCCAAGAACGGCGAAGTTCAGACGATCGGCATGGTAGTATTCGATCTGCTTGCGGGTGCGCTGCTTCATATTGGTAGCGGCGACGACGCCGAGATAGACAGGCAACGGCATTCTCAGTTTCGTCTGCTTGCCTTCAGGATCCTGCACCACCAGCGACGAGATATTATAGCCTTGGCCCTCGAGCGCGTTCGCGATCACGATCTTCGAGGCCCAGCCTTCCCCGTATTCCGGGACCAATTCGCGGATGAAGGCGTCCCGACGCTTGTAGCAGCCCATTGCGCGCAAGGCCGCCCCGATATCTTCCGTAATAGCCTCGACACCGAAAGTGTCGGCGACGAGGCGGCCGAGCCGCAGACTTTCGGGATCGGAATCGCTTTCCGGCATGAACAGGCAAAGCACATTCCGGGGGCCGACGGCTCGTGCGGCCAACGCGACCGACACGCTCGAATCGATCCCGCCCGAAAGACCGAGCACAAGGCCCCGCTTGCGAAGCCCGCGCAACTGCTCGCGCAAGGCCGTTACGATACGGTCCGTTTCGGCGGCCAAATCGATCGCCAGAGCCTGCGCCAGAAAGATCCGCGCGTCCTCGGTTGGGCGAACATTCATTGCGCGGCCTCCATGGTTTCTGCCGCAAGCCGACGGCTGACCTTGCCGGTATCCGTCTTCGGCAGTTCGCGGCGGAACTCGATGACCTTGGGGATCATGAAGTCCTCAAGGTGACGTGCACAGTGACGAACGACATCCTTTTCGCTAAGCGCCGGGTCGGACCGTACGATGAGTGCGCCGATCGCATGCCCGAGCACAGGATCCGGCACACCGACAACCACTGCTTCCGCGATGCCCGGATGAGCGTGAAGCACGGCTTCCACTTCCTTGGGCGCCACCTTCTCTCCCCGCGACTTTATGATGTCGTCCTTGCGTCCGACGAAATAAAGAAAGCCGTCCTCATCGGTCCTGAACAGATCGCCGGTGTAGAGAACCTTCTCCCAAGGGTTCGGGCCTGGTCGCAGGGCTTGTTCCGTCGCAGCTTCGTTTCGCCAATAACCCTGCATGACGTGCGGCCCGCGAATGACCAACTCACCTGCTACGCCCGGCGGCACTCGTTGCCCGTGGTCGTCGACGACAAAGGCTTCGGTGTTTGGAATGGCTATTCCGACCGACCCCGGCCGACGGTCGAGCTCCTCGGGCGGCAGATAGGTGCAGCGCTTGCATTCCGTCAGGCCATACATCGAATAGAGCCTGACACCGGGAAAAAGGAACTGCAGGCGTTCTATGTGAGCCGGCGGCAAAGCAGCCGCCGTGTTGGAAATATAGCGAAGGCTGGGCAGGAAGCCCGGCGCCAGGTCACGCATCTGCAGGATCATCGCTGCCATCGTGGGCACGAGCGGAAGCCCGGTGACGCCTTCCTGGCGGATACGTTCAAAGACCGCCTGGGGAAAAGCGAAGGACTTCTCGAGCACGAGCGTGGCGCCGAGCCTGACAGCCATCAGCAACTGATAGAGACCGTAGTCGAAAGCGAGGGGCAGAACATTCAAGATGATGTCGTCTGGCGAGTTGCGCAGATAGGTGGCGATGGAGCCCGCCGCCGCATCGCAATTGCGGTGCGTCATCATCACGCCCTTGGGCCGGCCGGTCGAACCCGAGGTGTAGATCAACATCGCAAGATCGACGTCAATGCCGCGGTGGTCAATCTCCCTGGCTTGGAGCGTCAAGCAATCCGCCAGGGATGTGGCCCCTGCCGGGCATTGGTTATCGGCACCAACGGTGGAAGCCACGAAGATGCCGGTCTTGCCGGACGATCCGCACGCCTCGGCGACCACGGGCATCAGTTTTGCTTGCGTGAGGATCGCAGCTGCGTCGCAATCGGCGATGATGTAGGCCAGCTTTTCGGCCTTGGTGGATGCGTTGATCGGACTGAAAGTCGCGCCTGCTTTAAGAACTGCGAAAATCGAAACCGCAGCCTCCCAGCAATTGTCCATGAAGATCAGGACCCGGTCGTCGCGCCTGACGCCATTCATGAAAAGGGCCGCGGCCAGGCGGCTCGAAAGATCGTCTAGCTCTTCGTAGCACAGCCTTTTGTGCTCGGTGACCAATGCCGTTTTGGCTGGATGGGCAGCGGCCTTCGCAGCCAGAAGATGTTCGATCCGCACGGACGCTCCTCGCCGATGGCGCCTACGCTGCCAGCGCTTCTGCTTTCGCCTTGATGAAGGCGGAGATACGGTCAATCGAATCCAGATTGGCCGGTACGATGTCGGTATCGACCATCGCTATGCCGAAATTGTCCTCTATGAAAGCCACGAGTTCCAGCACGGCCGTCGAGTCGATGATGTCGTTCTCGATCAGTGATGCCGTGTCTGCAAGCTCGTAGGACGTGTCGCCGAACAGGAAGTTGTCGACGATAAAGGTTTTGACCTTGTCCTTGATTGTTACCATGATGTTTTCTTCCCTCGATTTCTCAGGCCGCTCGTGCTGCACCGACCTTTTGGCCGGTGAAAATCTTCTGCCACAGTTGCGTCGACAAAATGCCGACGAAGGCCGCATTGTCGCGGAATCCGGACGCTGGCTGCAAGCGGCATTTCTCGTGAAGGTTCGCCACCGCCTTGGCGTTGAATAGTCCGCCGGCGGCGATGCTCGCTTCGCTGAGCGAGTGGCGTACGTAGTCCAGTTCTCCGGCTCCAACAAAGGAGCGGGCTTCCGGAGCCCGGTAAGGCTGTTTGGTGCGCTCCCGGATGGCCGTCGGAAGCAGGTGCTTGGCAACTTTGCGCAGTATGTGTTTTTCCACCAATCCCTTCAGCTTCATTTCCGGCGGAAGTCTTCCGGCGAACTCCACCAAACGATGATCGAGGAAGGGGAAACGCCCTTCAATACCGTGCGCCATGGCCATCCGATCGCCCTGGCTAGAGAGGATGTAGCCCGGCAGGAGAAAGCGGGACTCGAGATATTGTGCCTGATGCAGCGGGTGCCACCGGGAAAATGCCTCAGGCAACCGGCTGGCCAGTTCCTCGGCTGCGTCATAGCCCTTCAACGTCGCACGCAGGTCACCCGAAAAGAACATCTTCGCCGCTGAGGTGGTCTTGAAGCGCGGCCGATGCGAGAACAGCGGATCGTCCAGGGCAGCGTTACCGGTGCCGAAGAACGCAGCCAGGTACTCCACGGACTGCTGTTGCAGACCCGGCAGATAGGGATAAAGCTTGCGGAACAGCTGTGGCCTGATGCGCGATGCCGGCTGTCGCCCGCAGAAACGGCGAACCCGCGCTTCCTTGAAGACATCATAGCCGGCAAAGACCTCGTCGGCGCCTTCGCCTGTCAGCACCACTTTCAAACCGGCCTGGCGAACGAGGCCGGACAATTGATAGAGGGGGGCCGGGGCGGTGCGGATGATCGGCCGCTCGGTAAAACGGATGACTTCGGGAAACACACCGGCGATATCGCCGGCACGGCAGGCGATGGTTCGATGCTGCGTGCCAAGTGCCGACGCCATTTCGGTCTGGAAGGCGCTTTCGTCATGCTCGGCGCTGTCGAACGTCACGGAAAATGTCTGCAGCTTAAGAGGAGTCATGCCGGCCGCGAGTGCCGAAACGAGAGATGAATCGAGCCCGCCCGAAAGGTAAGAACCGACCGGCACGTCGGCGCGCATGCGAAGCCTCACCGCGTCGGTCAAAAGGGCCTGCAGTTCTTCGGCTGCGTCATCCTCATTGGTGATCTTCGATGGCGCATCCCGATGCGGATAGTCCAGATGCCAGTATGGTTTGACCGTGACTTGCCCTTGCGTGGCGATCATCACGCTTGCCGGCTCCAGCTCGTGGATATTGCGGAAAGCCGTGCGTGGAGCGATCGGCGCCCACAGTGTAAAGATCTGGTCGAGTGCGATCGGATCGATTTCGGCCGAGACGCCGGGTACCTTCAGCAGGGCTTTTATCTCCGACGCAAAATAGAGCACCCCGTCCTTGCTGGTGTAGAACAGCGGCCGAACACCCATCCGGTCTCTTGCAAGCACCATCCGCCGACGCCGATTATCCCAAATCGCGAAGGCGAAATCACCGTTCAGGAGCGACAGGCAGTCTTCGCCCATCTCGTCATACAGGTGCAGGAGAACCTCTGTGTCGCTCGACGTGCGGAAGCGTCGGCCCTTGGCCAGCAGCCCTTGGCGCAGTTCGACGTAGTTGAAAATCTCGCCGTTGAACGCAATCGTCAAATCGCCGGTCTCGTCGGACATCGGCTGCTGGCCATCACCAATCCCAATCACCGACAACCGCGCATGCGCAAGCCCAGCCTCGCGCGCTACGAATTTCCCTTGCTCATCCGGTCCGCGATGGGCGATCGCGGACGTCATGCGCGCAAGCAAAGCTTCCGCATCCCGGACCGAACCGAAATAGCCCCCGAATCCACACATCCACACAGCTCATACTGAACAGCAAGCCACGGAACATAGCGTTCATAAACGCCTCAAAGGTTAATCGGATATTTTTCAGCGAGCATGTGGTTAACAGGAAGTTAGGACGATATGATGCTTTTGCGGACCGACTTGTGCCCCACTCTAGGTGTCACGCTTGATGGTGAGCTGCGGTCGCACGATCGCTATGGGCGACGTTCTTTATAGCTTCGCGCCGGATCAGTTGCGGATTGGGCCGAAGCCAGTGACATCGGTTCACGTCGAGATAGAGACGTCACCGCAAGCAGTGCAAATTACTGCTTCGAGTACGGTCGGTACCAATCGACAAACTTCTTCAGCCCGTCCTCTATCGAAACGCTCGGCCTGAAGCCGAAATCCCGCTCCAGCGCGGTCATGTCGGCAAAGGTCTGCTCGACGTCGCTCGCCTGCATCGGCTCGTTTTGCCGGATTGCCTTGACCTCGAGCAGCCTTTCCAGAATGTCGATGAAGTCGCCCAGCCGCACCGGCCGGTTGTTGCCGACATTGTAAAGCCTGTTCGGCGGAACGTCAGCCGCCGGCGGCTTGTCGAGCACGGCGACAACTGCCTTCACGACATCGTCTATGTAGGTGAAATCGCGCCACATTTCGCCATTGTTGAAGACCCGGATCGGCTTGCCCTCGAGCATCGCCTGGGTGAACATCCAATAGGCCATATCGGGGCGGCCCCAAGGACCGTAGACCGTGAAAAACCGCAAGCCGGTCTGCGGTATGCCGAACAGATGGGCGTAGGTGTGGCTCATCAGTTCATCGGTTTTCTTGGTGGCGGCGTAAAGCGAAACGGGCTTGTCGACCTGATCGGCTTCGCTGAACGGCACGCTGCGGTTGCCGCCGTAGACGGAACTCGACGAGGCATAGACCAGATGCTCGAATGCCGGTTCGGCGCGACAGAATTCGAGCACTTCGAGGTGGCCCATGACGTTGGAGCGGATATAGAGCCGCGGATTGTTGAGTGAGTGACGCACGCCCGCCTGCGCGGCGAGATGGATGATCCTGACTATGCCTTGCCCGGCCAAAGCGGCCGCAAGCGCGCCCTGTTCGGCAATGTCGATCTGGTGAAACGAGAAATCCTTGTGAGGCAGAAGACGGGCAAGCCGCCCCTTTTTGAGCGCCAGGTCGTAATAGTCGTTCATGTTGTCGACGCCGACGACCGCTTCTCCCCGGTCCAGCAGATGGTGGCAAACGTGACTGCCGATGAACCCCGCGGCTCCGGTGACAAGTATAGGCAACAGGCTTCTCCACGCGCATAGCCGGCCGGTGTCTGGAGAGGCAGATCCAGCCCATTTCGTCGTGCTATAGTCGAAAGCCGAGGTGGAGACCACCACTAAGCTGAAGCGTCAGCTTGCCTCGCGCATGGCCTCAGCAGCCTGCAAGTCGACCGAGACCAGTTGGCTGACGCCTTGCTCGGCCATGGTCACCCCGAACAGCCGGTCCATGCGCGCCATGGTGATCGGGTTGTGTGTGATGATGACGAAGCGCGTTTCGGTGGTTGCGGCCATTTCGTCCATCAAATTGCAGAAACGTTCGACATTATGGTCGTCGAGCGGCGCGTCGACTTCGTCAAGCACGCAGATCGGCGCCGGGTTGGTCAGGAACACGGCGAAAATCAGCGACATCGCCGTCAACGCCTGCTCACCGCCGGACAGCAGCGTCATCGTCTGCGGCTTCTTGCCGGGCGGACGCGCCAGGATCTCGAGCCCTGCTTCGAGCGGATCGTCGGACTCGATCAGTTGCAGCTCGGCGGTGCCGCCGCCGAACAAATGCGAAAACAGCCGTTGAAAATGGCCGTTGACCACCTCGAAGGCGGCGAGCAGCCGCTCGCGGCCTTCACGGTTCAGGCTGTGGATCGCCTGCCGCAGCTTGCGGATCGCCTCGATGATATCGTCGCGCTCGGAAACGATGGTCTCCAGCCGATCCGACAGTTCCTTCTGCTCTTCCTCGGCGCGCAGATTGACGGCGCCGAGCCGTTCGCGCTCGATCTTCAGCCGGTCGAGCTGACGCTCGATCTCGGCCATTTCGGGCATCGGGCTGTCGGCCTCGAGGCCGGTGTGGCGGATCACCAGGTGCGGCGGCGTGTTCAGCGTTTCCTGGATGCGCGCCTCGACCTCCAGCCGCCGCTCGTCGGCGGCGGTCAGCCGCTCTTCGGCGCGAACGCGGGATTCCCGCGCCTCGGCCAGCGACTGGATGGCTGATGTCGCAGCCTTGTCCAGCACGGACTGCCGGTTCTCGGCTTCCTGCAAACGGTCGCCCGCCGCCTTGCGCAAGCTTTCGGCCTCGGCGAGCTGCGACAGCAAGGCGCGCCGCTTGGCGTCGATCTCGTCGGGTGCGTCGGCCAGCCTTTCGCGCTCGGCCTCGGCCTCGGCCTTGCGTTCGCCGAGCGCTGCGATCTGTGTCGACGCGTTTTCGGCGCGCTCCACCCAGTTGCGCCGTTCCGCTCCGATGGCATCGAGGCGGCGCGCACGTGCCTCGGCCTCTCGCTTCAGGCCTTCATGGACGGCGCGCGCATCGGCAAGGGCGGCGCGGTCGCGGGCAACGTTAGCGGCCGACTGCTCAAGCTGCAATTGCAGATCGCCGAGATCGGGAGCGTCTTGCAGCAGCATTTCCGCGTCGACCAACGCCGCCGCCGTTTCCTCATGGCTGTCGACGATACGGGCGCGCGCCTCGTCAAGTGCTGCACGGCGGCTCGACAGCTCGCCGCCGGCCTTTTCGGCCTCGGCCAGCACATTGCGGGCAGCGTCCAGCCCGTGCTGGGCGTCGCGCCCGGCCTGTCGGGCGTTGCGTTCGGCCTCGCTCGCGTGGGCAAGCGCCTGCTCGGCCTGGGCAAGAGCCTGTTCGGCTTCGCGCAGGATGCGCGTGGCATGGACTGCTTCGGCGTCGAGTTCGGCCAGCCGGTTTTTCTGCGCCAGCCGCTGCGCGGCGGCGGTCGGCGCATCGGCGCTGGCGGTGAAACCATCCCAGCGCCAGAGCGCACCTTCGCGGCTGACCAATCGTTGGCCGGGAGCAAGCAGCGTCTGCAGCCTTCTTCCGTCGGCGGCTTCGACAATGCCGATCTGGGCCAGCCGGCGGGCCAGCTGCGCCGGCGCGCGCACCACGCTGGCGAGGCTCTTTATGCCTTCGGGCAAAGCGGCGTCGCCGGGCTGGATTTCGCTCTGGCCCCAATGCACCGGCGCGCTGCGGTCGAGCGGCACGTCGAGATCTTCGCCAAGCGCGGCACCCAGCGCCGTCTCGTAGCCACGCTCGACGCTGATCTGCTCCAGCACCGAGGGAAACAAGTCGCCGCTCGCAGCGTTCAGGATCTTGGCAAGCGTGCGGGCCTCGGTTTCGATCCGAGCCAGCTCGGCCTTTGCGTCCTGAACTGGTGGGCGGGCCGCACTTTCGCCCGCGCGTGCCTCGGCGACAGCCTGTTCGGCGGCAATCGCGGCTGCCTCGGCCTCTTCGAGCAGCGCCAGCGCCTGTTCGACCAGAAGCCGCTTCTCGGCGGGATCGGGCAGGCCGGCGACCCTGGAGACGATCTCGGACAGTTCGCGGTCGACATCGGCAAGCTGGCGGGCAAAGCGGTCGCGGCGCTCAGCGGTGTCGCGCAGCGTCCGTTCGATCTGGTTGCGCGAGGCGGCAGCCTCCGCCCGTTCGGCGGTCAGCGCGGCGAGCCTGGCCTCGCTCACGGCAAGCGTCGATGCCGCCTGCTCGAAAGCCGCGCGGGTGCTGGCCTCGCGCTCGGCAGCGCCGGCGTTTTCGGCGTTGAGCGCGGCTTCTTCGGCAGCGAGGCGTTCGAGGATATCCGCATTGTCGCGGACCATGCGCTCCTCGCGGGCAAGGTCGCCGTCGAGCTGTTGCAGTCGGCGGTCGAGCTCAGCCTGGCGGGCGCGGATGCGGCCTGCCTCTTCCTCGATCTGCGCCTTGGCGATCGACAGACGCTGGAAGGCGGCGGCGGCGGCGGCTTCCGCATCGCGCAGGTCCGGCAGCCGGTGGGCGTTGATGCCTTGTTCCCTGGCGGCAGCCATCTGGGCGGCGGCACGGTCGCCGACCAGCGCGGTGGCAATCGCCAGCGCCGAACGCGCTTCGCCTTCCTGCGTCTTGGCCAGCGTCCAGCGCAGATGCAGCAGCGTCGCTTCGGCCTTGCGGATATCGGCCGACAGGTTCTTGAAGCGCGAGGCCTGGCGGGCCTGGCGTTTCAGGCTTTCGATCTGGCTTTCCAGTTCGCCGACGACGTCGTCCAGCCGTTCGAGGTTCTGTTCGGCCGCCTTCAGCCGCAGCTCGGCTTCGTGGCGGCGCGTATGCAGGCCGGAAATCCCAGCCGCCTCTTCCAGCAGCGCGCGGCGCGCCTGCGGCTTTGCCTGGATCAGCTCGCCGATGCGGCCCTGGCCGACCATAGAGGGCGAGCGGGCACCGGTCGACTGATCTGCGAACAGCAGCTGCACGTCCTTGGCGCGGGCTTCTTTGCCGTTGATGCGGTAGAGCGAGCCGGCCTCGCGCTCGATGCGGCGCGAGACCTGCAATTCATCGGCGTCATTGAAAGCGGACGGCGCGGTGCGGTCGCTATTGTCGAGGAACAGCGTGACTTCGGCGGTGTTGCGGGCCGCACGCGTTCCCGAACCGGAAAAGATCACGTCGTCCATACCGGACGCACGCATGTTCTTGTAGGAGCTTTCGCCCATAACCCAGCGCAGCGCCTCGACCAGGTTCGACTTGCCGCAGCCGTTCGGCCCAACGATGCCGGTCAGGCCGCGTTCGATGACGAACTCGCCGGGTTCGACGAAGGATTTGAAGCCGAGGAGGCGAAGGCGCGAGAACTTCATTCGCGCCGGCCCATAGCCAAGTTCCGCAAAAGTCTTCCGCGGCTTTGCGACAAGAACCCGCGGCACAACAAAAAGCCGCGCACGCCGAAGCGCAGCTGCTTCGGCGTCGCCGAAACGTCAGAGCAGAGGGTCGATGATGGCCGACATTTCCGCAATCGACATCGCCCCTTTGTAGGTCTTTCCGTTGATGAAAAAGGTCGGTGTGGAATCGACCTTGAATTCGTCGGCGCCGCGCTTCTGGACGGATCTCACATCGTCCAGAAGTTTCTGGTCCGTCAAGCAGGCCTCGAAGGACTCCTGTGTAAAACCGGCAAGCTTGGCGATTTGCAGCAGTGCGTCCTTGGTATTGTTCACACCAACCCAGTTCGCCTGCTGCCTGAACAGCACGTCGACCATCGGGAAATAATTGTCCTTGGAGCAGCGCGCCAGCATGAAACCGGCTTCGGCGCTGGGATCGAACGGAAATTCGCGCAGGATGTAGCGGGCCTTGCCGGTGTCGATATACTTCGTCTTCAGCTCCGGAAAAGTGGTTTCGGCGAAATGCGCGCAGTGCGGGCAGGTCATCGAGGCATATTCGACGATGGTGACCTTTGCATCGTCCTTGCCGAGCTGCATGTCGGGCAGCGCGCCCGGCTTCAACAAGGCCGCCATGTCCACCGTACCCTGAGCTTCCGGCGCCTTGGCGGCGGCTGGAGCGGCCGGCTTCGCAGCGTCGGCGGGTTTCGTCGAATCGGCGGGGGCCGCAGGCGTCACATCCTGCGCCTCGGCTTTCTCGCCCGAGTCGCTGCATGCGGCAAGCAGAGCCACCGCTGGTATGGCGGCCAGCGAAGACAAGAGGTTTCTGCGGGACAAGGAACGGATCATACGAATCACCTGGCAATAGTTAGATTTTGCAATGCAAAGGCTACAAAAAGCGAGAGTTGGCGCGAATTAAGGCATTGCCGTCCCTATTCCAATCGCCAAATTCCAGCATGCCATCACGATAGCGCGAGATCACGGCTTCTTTTGGCCGAGAATGGTGGCGCCAAGCCGCTCCAGCGAGGCGCGCAGCCCGTCGTCCTCGATCAAACCGACCGTGCCTGACAGCTTCGCCTTCTCGGCCACGGTCAGCGGCCGCAAACTGGGTTTCGGCTTTTCCTTGCCCGTCATTACCGGCTTCTGCACGATCCTGATCCGGCCGATCGCATTGAAACCGAGAAACGCATTGACCCGGTTGATGATCTCGCCGGTCTCGTGCTGCAGATGCAGTGCCGCCACACCCTCGCAGGCAATGACCAGCACCGCCGGCTCGAACGGATCGTCCTCATGCATGCGGCGCGGCCACTGGATCTTTTCCGGGCGCGAGCGGCCGGCAAGCCGCGGCCCGGCAATCTCTTCCCACGACTGGACCAGCCCGATCGACATGCCGGCCCGCTTGCGCAGCACCGGGTCGAGTATCTCGGTTGCGAGATCGCTCACCGGAACGGGATTGCCGAAGGGCCTTTTCCCTGCCATGTGCGTTCTCCAGTCACCAGCTTCAGCACCAGTGGATTAGGGCCGACCGTCGATCAATGGCACTGCACGACCAGACCCGCAAGGCCGTATCCGCAGGCGATGGCGAGATCGCGTTCCGGCTGCTTGGCTGGTACGACGCGCATCACCGCGACCTGCCCTGGCGCGTTCCGCCGCGCGCGCTGGCAGGCGGCGCGCGGCCCGATCCCTATCTGGTCTGGCTTTCCGAGGTGATGCTTCAGCAAACCACGGTCGAGGCGGTAAAATCCTATTTCCGGGCTTTCGTGCAGAAATGGCCGACGGTCGAAGCACTGGCGGCGGCACCGACCGAAGACATCATGAAGGCCTGGGCCGGGCTCGGCTATTATTCTCGCGCCCGCAACCTTAAAGCCTGTGCCGATCTCGTCGCGCGGCAAGGCGGTCGCTTTCCGGACAGCGAGACCGGCTTGAAGGAACTGCCCGGGATCGGCGCCTACACGGCGGCGGCAGTCGCGGCGATCGCTTTCGACCGGCCCGCCGCCGTCGTCGACGGCAATGTCGAGCGGGTCGTCTCACGGCTGTTTTCTATCGCCACGCCGCTGGGCGAGGCCAAGGGCGAGATACGCGGCCATGTCGAGCGCATGGTTCCCCGGACAAGGCCGGGTGACTTCGCCCAGGCGATGATGGACCTGGGCGCGACGATCTGCACGCCGCGCCGGCCCCGCTGCATGCTTTGCCCGGTACGGCAGGATTGCAGCGCGACCACCTCAGGCGACCCCGAACGCTTTCCGGTCCGCCTGCCCAAGGCCGAAAAACCCTTGCGCCGCGGCGCCGCCTTCGTTGCCTTCAGGGGCGACGGCGCCATCCTTTTGCGCAAGCGCGTGGATAAAGGCCTGCTCGGCGGCATGACCGAAGTGCCCACGACGAGCTGGACCGCGCGGATCGACGGCGCCACCACCGATGCGGCAGCCCCATTCCCCGGCGACTGGCGGCGGGCCGGGCGCATTGGCCATGTCTTCACCCACTTCGCGCTCGAACTCGACGTGTTCAAGGCGGAGACCGACAGCGCCGCCCCGGCAGGGCATTTCTGGTCGCTGGCGCATGAAATTTCCGGGGAAGCGCTGCCGACCGTCATGAAAAAGGTAATCGAAGCGGCGATACCGGGCGCGACGAAGAAGCAGCGGCCGCATTGAAAGAGAGAAGAATGACTGAAATCCGCCACATCGTTTTCGACATCGGCAAAGTGCTGATCCACTACGATCCGAACCTGCCTTTCAGCCGCTTGATCCCCGATCCCGACGAACGGAAATGGTTCTTCGACAATGTCTGCACGCATGACTGGAATATCGAGCAGGACCGCGGCCGCAGCTGGGAGGAGGCCGAAGCGCTGGCAATCGCGGAGTATCCCGAGCACGCCGAAAACGTCCGCAATTTCCGCCGGCACTGGCACGAGATGGTGCCTCATGCCTATGAGGACAGCGTCGCCATCATGATCGGCCTGATCGAGAGCGGCCATGACGTGACGATGCTGACCAATTTCGCCGCGGACACGCTTGCCGAGGCCCGCGAGCGTTTCGATTTCCTCAATCGGCCGCGCGGCGTGACCGTTTCCGGCGACATCCGCCAGATCAAGCCGGATCGCGCCATCTATGATCACCACGTCGCCGCGTTCGGCCTCGATCCGGCAGCCACGCTGTTCATCGACGACAGCCAGAAGAATGTCGACGGCGCCAAGGCGGCCGGTTGGCAGGCTGTGCTGTTCACCGACGCCCAGACGCTCAAGGCGGACCTTGAGCGTCTTGGGATCATAGTGTTATTTTAATCACTTCCAGTAACTGGCTGAGACTTCGCATTAACGAATCTGTCGCAACTCAGAAGCCGTCAGGCCCCTGCCCGCTCCATGCCCAGCCGCGCAATGCGGCGAAGCTCGTCGATCGGTGTCAGGCCGCCGCTGCGCTCATAATGCCAGAAGGTCCAGCCATTGCAGGCGTCGAGCCCCTGGACTTCCGCACCGATCTTGTGGATCGACCCGGCACTGTCGCCGATCGCCAGAGTGCCGTCGGCGCGCACCTTTGCCGCCCAGCGCTTCTTGGCGTCGTAGAGCGTGGCGCCGGGTGCCACCAGGCCATTGTCGAGAAGAGTGACGAAGGCGACGCGCGGCTCGGCGCGCTTGCCGGTCAGCACCGTCAGATTGGCGCCGTCGAGCGGCCGGACCGCATCGATCCTGTCCATGGCGGCATCGATATAAGCCTGCTCACGCTCGATGCCGACGAAGTGGCGGCCAAGCCGCTTGGCCACCGCGCCGGTAGTGCCTGAACCGAAGAAGGGGTCGAGCACAATGTCGCCGGGCCTGGTCGAGGCCGTCATGACACGGGCAAGCAACGCTTCCGGCTTCTGCGTCGGATGCAATTTGTCGCCATTGTCGTTCTTCAGGCGCTCGCCGCCGGTGCAGATCGGAAACAGCCAGTCGGAGCGCATCTGAATGTCGTCGTTCGACGCCTTCAGCGCCTCGTAGTTGAATGTGTAACCCTTGCCCTTCTGGTCGCGCGATGCCCAGATCATCGTCTCATGCGCGTTCTGGAAACGGCGGCCACGGAAATTGGGCATTGGATTGGTCTTGCGCCAGACGACGTCGTTGAGGATCCAGAAGCCCAGGTCCTGCATTTTGGCGCCGACCCTGAAAATATTGTGGTAGGAGCCGATGACCCAGATCGTGCCGTTGGGCTTCAACACGCGGCGCGCCGCCAGCAGCCAGGCGCGAGTGAAGGCGTCGTAGGCCTCAAAACTGTCGAACTGGTCCCAATGGTCGTCGACGGCATCGACCTTGGATTGGTCGGGCCGATGCAGATCGCCATCGAGCTGCAGATTGTAAGGCGGATCAGCAAAGATCACGTCGATCGACTTTTCCGGCAGCCGTTCGAGCGCGGCGACGCAGTCGCCCTTCAGGATCGTATCCAGCCACTCGGATTGCTGGGGAGCATCGGAAAGCTCGTCGAGAAGACGCACGGCAGACATTGTGACACCCAAGGCACGCGTTACTGTTTACTCCGCGTTATGGTTACCGATCAGCGTAAATATTCAGTGAAGCAGGCCGCCGAATTTGCGAAGCCCGGCCTGTTGGTGTATGCCGCGCCGCCTGAGCCGTTTGGACCAAAGGCCTCTCGGCATTCCCTTCATCCCGCTTCCCGGATCACCATGCCTCAGCCAGACCTTGTCATCTTCGATTGCGACGGCGTGCTCGTCGATTCCGAAATCATCGCCGCGCGCATCGATGCCGAGCTTTTGACCTCGGCCGGCTACGAGATATCGGCCGAGGAGATTTCCGAGGTCTATGCCGGGCTGACCTTCAAGGACATCATGATGCGGGTCGAGGAAAAGTCCCGTATCCCGTTCCAGGCTTCGCTGATCGACAAGGAGGAACAGCTGGTCGATCGCAGGCTGCGCAGCGACGTGCGTGCCATCGACGGGGCGCATGAGGCGGTCGCCGCGGTAACAGTGCCGCGCTGCGTCTGCTCGAATTCGCGTTCCGAGCGGATCGAATTCATGCTGGAGAAGGTGCATCTTTTGCCGTTCTTTGCCGGCCGGATTTTTTCCTCGCTGGAAACCCCGACCGGGAAAACCAAGCCGGCGCCGGACGTGTTTCGGTTCGCCGCGGAAAAGCTCAAGGCCGATCCTGCCAACACCTTCGTCATCGAGGATTCGGTGCATGGCGTCACCGGCGCCAAAATGGCAGGAATGCGCGTCATCGGCTTCACCGGCGCGGCGCACAGCTATCCCGGCCATGCCGACGCGCTGACCGAGGCCGGCGCCGAAACGGTCATCCGCCGCTGGGCGGAACTGAAAAGCGTGATCGCCGCGCTGTCGGAATGGTCGGCGGACGCCTGAGAGGCCGTCTCCAACCGCCGTGGCGCGAATGCAGCGGCTCAGTTGGTCGCGGCGGTTTTCTTCTTCTTCGGCTTGTTTGTCGCTACTTTCGGAGCGCCCTCGTCATAACCGGCATATGCCTGGTAGTCCTGCGCCGTCGGCTCCGGAACGACGACGTTGGAATCGGTGAAGACGAACTGCGTGGCACTCGAAGGATCGGTGACCTGAACCTGATGGGAGTGAAGCTGCGAATAGAGAACTTCGGTGCCGTGCATCACCGCGATACGGATCGGCATGGTGATGGTGCCGGGGGTGAACATCGGGCCAGGCACGACCTTGCCGGCGACGGCTATCTTCATCGACAAGGAGCCGTTGGCGCGGCTGCAGTCGCGGGTCACATCGGTGATCGAAGCCTGATAAATGATCTTGGCGGAATCGTCCGGCTGGTCGGCGCCTACCGCGTCCGGGGCCGTCTGGGTTGCTTGAGCATCCTGGGCGGCGACGTCGGTTTTCTTCTTCGGCTTCGGACCGCTTTTGGCATAGGTGTTGAAGAAGGCAGTGCCGTCACGCAACGTCACTTTCGGACAATAGGCCTGCAATTGGCTGGAAAGCACCTTGGGGTCCGGTGGCGGTGGTGGCGTCGTATCCTTCTTGCCGAAGCCGAGAATGCCAGTGTCGCCTGATTGGCAGCCCGCGGCGGCAAGCATAAAGCCGGTGAGCGCCAGACCCGCGACAAAACGACCGTTGAATGAATGAAACGCCATGAACTGCACTTCCCTCTCGCAAAGCCGGTGACGTATATCAACCGCGCGGCAAAAATGCGACTTAGCCAGCGCAGAAATCCACCACCCTGCGGCGGGCGAAGATTCCCGGCAGCAATGGAAACGTGACGATGCAATATGTGAGTACCCGCGGGGAAGCGCCCGCGCTTGGATTTTCCGGCGCGGTTCTGGCCGGACTGGCGCGCGACGGCGGGCTTTATCTGCCGAGCGCCTGGCCGCATTTTTCCGTAGCCGAGATCCGCGCCATGCGCGGCCTTGCCTATCCCGATCTGGCCATCCGTGTGCTGTCGCCGTTCCTCGGCGGCGAGATCGCGGCGCCGGTGTTCGAACGGCTGGTGCGCGAAGCCTATGCGACCTTCCGCCATGAGGCCGTCTGCCCGCTGGTGCAGACCGGGCCGAACCGGTTCGTGCTCGAGCTCTTCCACGGCCCGACGCTCGCTTTCAAGGACGTGGCGATGCAGCTTCTCGCGCGGCTGATGGACCATGTGCTGGCCGAGCGCGACCAGCACGCCACCATTGTCGGCGCCACCTCCGGCGACACCGGTGGGGCCGCCATCGATGCCTTTGCCGGGCGCAACCGTACCGACATCTTCGTACTTTTCCCGCACGGCCGCGTCTCGCCGGTGCAGCAGCGGCAGATGACGACCTCGACCGCCGCAAACGTCCATGCATTGGCGATCGAAGGCAATTTCGACGACTGCCAGGGCCTGGTGAAGGACATGTTCAACGACCACGGTTTTCGCGACCGGGTGTCGCTGTCCGGCGTCAATTCGATCAACTGGGCCCGCATCATGGCCCAGATCGTCTATTATTTTTCGTCCGCGCTGTCGCTCGGCGCGCCCGACAGGCCGGTTTCCTTCACCGTGCCGACCGGCAATTTCGGCGACATCTTCGCCGGCTACGCCGCCAAGAAGATGGGGCTGCCGATCGAGCGGCTGATCATAGCCACCAACGACAACGACATTCTGGCACGCACCTTGGCGACCGGCGAATACCGCATGAAGGGGGTCTTTTCGACCACCTCGCCATCGATGGACATCCAGATCTCTTCGAACTTTGAACGCTTGCTGTTCGAGGCGGCCGGCCGCGATGCCTCGACCGTGCGGCGCTACATGGACGGGCTCAAGCAGTCCGGCGCCTTCACTATCGAGGCCGGCGAAATCGGCAAGATCCGCTCCGAATTCGACGCCGGCCGCGCCACCATGGACGAGGTTGCTGCTACAATCCGCGCCACACTTGCGGCGAGCGGCTATCTGCTCGACCCGCATACGGCCGCAGCCGTGCATGTGGCCGCCGGCAAGGCCGCCGGCGAGGTGCCGATGGTGGTGCTGGGCACTGCGCACCCGGCAAAGTTTCCGGCGGCCGTCGAGGCAGCCAGCGGCGTGTCGCCTGCCCTGCCCGCATGGCTAGACGGGTTGATGACGGCCGAGGAAAAATACACGGTACTTCCATCCGACCTGAAAATGGTGGAAGGTTATGTCGGCCGCCACACGCGGGCGGCGCGTTAGGGAGTAATTGCCATATGGGTGTTGAGGTAAGCCGTCTGTCGAACGGCCTGACAGTCGCCACCGAAACCCTTCCAAGCCTCGAATCCGTTGCCCTTGGCGCCTGGGTCAAGTCGGGCGCACGCAACGAGCGTGACGAAGAGCACGGAATGGCGCACTTGCTCGAGCACATGGCTTTCAAGGGTACCAAACGGCGAAGCGCCTTCGAGATCGCCTCGGAGATCGAGGATGTCGGCGGCGAGATCAACGCCGCTACCAGTGTCGAGACGACCTCCTATTACGCGAGGGTGCTGAGCGACAACGTGCCGCTGGCGGTCGATATCCTTTCCGACATCCTGCAGGAATCCGAATTCGATCCGCAGGAGCTGGAGCGCGAGCAACATGTGATTCTGCAGGAAATCGGCGCCGCTCACGATACGCCCGACGATGTCGTCTTCGATCACTTTACCGAGACCGCCTTCCGCCACCAGACTATTGGCCGCTCGATTCTCGGCACGCCGGAAACCGTCAAATCCTTCACCTCGAAGCAGCTGCACGACTTCATCGAACGGCAGTACGGCGCCGAGAACATGGTGATGGTGGCGGCCGGCGACATCAAGCACGACGATTTCGTGCGCGAGGTCGAAAAGCGTCTCGGCGGCTTCCGCGGCAAGGCCGACGGCACCATCCCGCAATATGCGCAGTATGTCGGCGGCGATTTTCGCGAAGACCGCGACTTGATGGACGCTCAGATCGTGCTGGGTTTCGAGGGTCGTGCCTATCACGTCCGCGACTTCTACGCCTCGCAGGTCCTGTCGATGATCCTCGGCGGCGGCATGTCGTCGCGGCTCTTTCAGGAAATCCGCGAAAAACGCGGCCTGTGCTATTCGGTTTATGCCTTCCACTGGGGGTTCTCCGATACCGGCATCTTCGGCGTCCATGCGGCGACCGGACAAAGCGATATTGCCGAGCTGGTGCCGGTGATCATCGACGAGTTGCAGAAGGCCGGTGAGAACATCCTGCAGGAGGAGCTTGACCGGGCGCGTGCCCAATATCGCGCCGGGCTGATCATGTCGGCCGAAAGCCCGGCAAGCCGCGCCTCGCAGATCGCCAGGCAGTTGCTTCTGTTCGGCAGGCCGATCGCCAAGGAAGAGCTGATGGAGCGGCTGTCGGCGTTGACGGTCGAGCGGCTGACGGACCTGTCGTCGCGGCTGTTTTCGACCAAGCCGACGCTTACAGCTGTCGGGCCGGTGGGTACGCTCGCGCCCTATGAGGCGATCCTCGATTCGCTTTCGGGCACGCAGACCACTGCCCGCAAGCTCGCCGTCTAAGCCTACCCGAGCCTCGTGTTCGCGCTCCCCTTCTTTCGCCGCGACCTGCCGGCACTGAAGGGCGACCTTGTCACGCTGCGCGTGCCGCTGACCAACGACTATCGCGAGTGGTCGGTGCTGCGCGGCGAAAGCCGCGCTTTTCTTGAGCCGTGGGAGCCGCGATGGACGCCGGACGAGCTCGACCGCACCGCGTGGCGGCATCGTATCGGCCGCTACCGGGAGGACTACGCGCAGGGGACGGCCATCGCGTTCTTCATCTTCGAGAAAAGCAGCGGCAAGCTTGCCGGCGGTATCACCCTCGGCAATATCCGCCATGGCGTCGCCCAAAGCGGCCATATCGGCTACTGGATCGGCGAGCGCTTCAGCGGCCGCGGCCTGATGACCGACGCCGTCAAGGTGGTAACGCGTTTCGCCTTCGAAACGCTGCGGTTGCACCGGATCGAAGCTGCCTGTATCCCCGACAACGCCCGGTCGATCCGCGTGCTTGAAAAAGCCGGATTCCGGCGCGAAGGACTGCTACGATCCTATCTCAGGATCAACGGCATCTGGCAGGACCATTACCTATACGCCCGGATCGCGGACGATTCGCCGGGCGTTGGAACAAAGGGCTGATTTTGACGAATTTTCTGCGCAACGGGTCGCTGCTTGCCTTTATGCTGGCGGCAATCGTCACGCTCTGTGCGGCATCCTCGGCCTTTGCGGTCGAACCGATCAAGATTGCCCGCGACGACGTGGCGCTCGACCTTTCGGGCGCGGTCGAAATCTACCGCAATCAGGGCGAGAATTTCCAGGTCTCGACGGCACCCGGGCCGGACGGCATCGTGCGGCGCATCGAGGTCGAAGCCAATGACGCGCGCTCGACCGGCGACTGGGCGGTGTTCGCGCTCGCCAACACCACCGACCAGCAGCTCGACAGGCTGATTGTCGCACCACATTTCCGCTTGGTGAATTCCGGCCTGTTCTGGCCGGATCTCGGCTCGACCCGCATTGCCGCGATCACGCCCAGCGAGGGCTTTGCGCTCGACCGCCAGACCAGCCCCGACGCCGACGTGTTCCGGGTAACGCTGAACCCTGGAACGGTGATCACCTTCATCGCCGAGCTGGCCTCGCCCAAGCTGCCGCAGGTCTATCTGTGGGACCCTGAATCCTACAAGGACTCGGTCAATTCCTACACGCTGTTTCGTGGCATCGTCATCGGCATCGCCGGCCTGCTGGCGCTGTTCCTGACCATTCTTTTCGTCGTCAAGGGGACCTCGATGTTCCCGGCAACGGCGGCCCTTGCCTGGGCGGTGCTTGCCTATATCTGCGTCGATTTCGGCTTTCTCAACAAGATCATAGAAATCTCACCGGGCAATGAGCAGATGTGGCGCGCCGGAACGGAGGTAGCGCTTGCGGCGACCTTCGTGGTGTTCCTGTTTGCCTATCTCAACCTCAACCGGTGGCACGGCCATTTCAGCTACGGCGCACTGGTCTGGATTCTCGGGCTGGTGCTGATCGCCGGCGTCGCCATCGTCGATCCGGCGGTTGCCGCCGGCATTGCCAGGCTGTCCTTCGCCGCCACCGCGCTGACCGGGCTCGGCCTGATCATCTTCCTCGGTATACGCGGTTACGACCGCGCCATCATGCTGGTGCCCAGTTGGGTGATGGTGCTGCTGTGGCTATGTGGATCGTGGATGGCGATCACCGGTATGCTCGACAACGATATCGCCCAGCCGGCGCTGGGCGGCGGGCTGATTCTCATCATTCTGCTGATCGGCTTCACCGTGATGCAACACGCTTTTGCCGGCGGCGCCCTGCATCAGGGCCTGTTCTCCGACCTCGAGCGGCAGGCGCTGGCGGTTGCCGGATCGGGCGATACTGTGTGGGACTGGGACGTGCTGCGCGACCGCGTCGTCACTCGTCCCGACGTCAGCATCCAGCTCGGGCTGGCGCCCAACAGCCTCGGCGGCCCTGCCCGCAACTGGCTGCCGGTGCTGCATGCCGACGACCGCGACACGTTTCGCACGACGCTCGACGTGGTGCTCGAACACCGGCGCGGCCGGGTGTCGCAGAATTTCCGCCTGCGCGGCGCCGACGGGCACTATCACTGGTTTTCGTTGCGCGCCCGGCCGGTGATCGGATCGGACGGCGAGGTGATCCGCTGCGTCGGCACCATGGTCGACGTGACGGAGCAGAAAAAGTCTGAGGAACGGCTGCTGCACGACGCCGTGCACGACAATCTGACCGGCCTGCCGAACCGCGAGCTGTTCATGAACCGGCTGGAGGCGATCATCTCGATCGCGCGGACGGAAGAGAAGGTCCGTCCGACCGTCTTCGTCATCGACATCGACCGCTTCAAGCAGGTCAATGACGGGCTCGGCATCTCGGCCGGCGATACCATCCTGCTCACCATTGCGCGCCGGCTGCACCGGCTGCTCAAACCGAAGGATTCATTGTCGCGCTTTGCCGGCGACCAGTTCGCGCTGATGCTGCTTTCCGACCAGGACCCGGCCCGCATCGCGGCCGTCGCCGACGCCATCAAACATGCGATCAACAACCCGATCACCTTCGCCAAGCGCGAGATCGTGCTGACCGCCTCGATCGGGCTGATCACCTGGACCTCGGCGCAGACTTCTGCCGAGGACATGGTCAAGGACGCCGAGCTCGCCATGCATCAGGCCAAGCGTTTCGGTGGCGACAGGATCGAGCCGTTCCGGCCCGCCTTCCGCACCGTCGGCACCGACCGGCTGCAGTTCGAGTCCGATCTGCGTCGCGCCATCGAACGGCGTGAATTCACGCTCGCCTACCAGCCCATCGTGCGGCTGGAAGACGGCAGCGTTGCCGGATTCGAAGCGCTGCTGCGCTGGGACCATCCGCGCCGCGGCATGATCCCGCCAGCGGATTTCATCCCGGTCGCCGAAAACTGCGGGCTGATCGTGCAGCTTGGCCTGTTTGCCATGCAACAGGCTGCCGAAGACCTGGCGGGGTGGCAAAAGCAGATCGGCGATGCGCCGCTGTCGGTTTCGGTCAATCTGTCCAGCCGTCAACTCATCCGCCGCGACCTGGTCAGCGACGTCCGCTCGGTGATCGCGCGGGCCAATCTGAAGCCGCGCTGCTTCCGGCTCGAACTCACCGAATCGCTGGTGATGGACAATCCCGAGCAGACCGCTCATGTGCTGACCAAGCTGAAGCAGCTTGGCATCGGCCTGTCGCTGGACGATTTCGGCACCGGCTATTCATCGCTGGCCTATCTGACGCGCTTCCCCTTCGACACCATCAAGATCGACAAGAGCTTCGTCGACGACGCGACGCCGAAACGCGCGGTGCTGCTCAAATCCATGGTCAACATGGCGCATGAGCTCGGCCTTTCGGTTGTCGCCGAAGGCATTTCGGACGAGAGCGATGCGCTGGAGCTGCGGCAGATGGGCTGCGAATACGTGCAGAGCTTCATGTTCGGCGCGCCGATGCCGGGCGACCAGGTGCTGAAGACGCTGAAGGAACAGTACCCGCTGACTCAGGCGTGACAAGTTTCGGGACGTGATGAGGTTCAGGCGTGACCGGCAGCCAGGCTGAGATGCGCGAGATCGATGCCGATCGAGGCAAGTATCCGGTCGTATTTGCGGTCGATGTCGGCGTCGAACAGAAGCTCGGCACTTGCCGGGCAAGTCAGCCAACCATTCTCGACGATCTCGTTTTCAAGCTGGCCCGCACCCCAGCCGGCATAGCCGAGCGCCATCAGAGCCCGCCGGGGTCCGCGGCCGGAGGAGATGGCGCGCAATATGTCGACGGTCGCGGTCAGGCAGACGTCGTCGGACACGGCGAGCGAGGATTCCACCCGGTAGTCGCCCGAATGCAGGACGAAGCCGCGGCTGCGATCCACCGGTCCGCCATTGCGCACGACGAAGTCGCGCGCCGGCGCCGGCAGGCGAATTGCCTCCAGCTCGTTCATGATGCCGAGTTGCACGAGCAGGTCCGGAAACAGCATTTGCTGCGTCTGGTTGATGATCAGCCCCATCGCGCCTTCGTCGCTGTGCGCGCAAATGTAGATGACGGAGCGCGTGAAGCGGTCGTCCTTCATGCCGGGCATGGCAATCAGGAACTGGTCGTCGAGAAAGCCGGGTCCTGCGGCCGTCTTTTTATGGCGTAACAAATCCATGACCACAGCGTAACGCGTTTCCAGGGCGCCGAAAAGATGGGCGGCGCCCGATTTGATCAGGCTCATAAGCCGAAGGTCACGCAAATATGATGCCGGCGGCGTCATGAAATCATTGTGCGGCCATCAACAGACGATCAAATCATCGCCATGCAAAGCTTGAAAATCCTGCTGCTTAGCGTGGCCATTGGATCGGCGACCGGCCTCCCCGCCTCAGCCTCCTCGTCGGCCTGGTACAACAGCGAAGGCGGCAGGGTGCGGCTGGTGACGAGCGGCAAAGCCGACGAGGCCGGGCGTCTCCAGGGCGTCCTCGACATTGCGCTGAAGCCCGGCTGGAAGACCTATTGGCGCGACCCGGGCGATGCGGGCGTGCCACCACAGATAGACGTCTCGGCCAGCACCAACATTGCCGACGCGACGCTTTCGTTTCCGCCGCCGCAGCGCCATGATGACGGCTATGGCAAATGGGCCGGCTACGACCACCCGGTTTCGTTGCCGGTGACGTTCACGCTTGCCGCGCCCGGCCAGCCGGCCGTCATCGATGCGGACATCTTCCTCGGCATTTGCGAAACCATCTGCATCCCGGTGCAGACAAGGCTGACCGTCGATCCCGGCGCCGATCCCGACAACGCCGAGGATGCGGCACTGGTCAAGGCAGGCCTTGCAACCCTGCCCGCCACGGCAACGCCCGATTTCGGCATAAACGTACTGCCGGGCGACCACGAAACGCTGATTGTCGAAGCGAGCTTTCCGGGCACTCCCGAGGCCGCCGACTTCTTCGTTGCCGGCGAACGCGACTACATGTTCGGTGCCCCGGCGCGCAGCGAAAAGGATGGCAAGCTGATCTTTACGGTGCCGATCCTCGACAGGCCGTCGACAACGCCAACCGATGGCGGCCTTCACTACACACTGACAAGTGCCGCTGGCGCGGTCGAAGGCCTGCTGCCTTTTCCGTGATGCCAACGTCTGGACGGTTGCCGGGCGCGCCTTAGTTCGCTATCGCAAGGACACTCCCTTTCCATTCTCAAGCGAGGACCATCATGACGATCTCCGTTGGCGACAAACTGCCCAATGCGACGTTCAAGACAATGACCGCCGACGGTGCAAAGCCGATCACGACGGGCGAGATATTCTTAGGAAAGAAGGTCGTGCTGTTTGGCGTTCCAGGCGCCTTCACGCCGACCTGCAGCAACAATCATCTGCCGGGCTACCTGGATAATTACGACGCTATCCTGGCGCGCGGCGTCGATACTATCGCCGTCGTCTCGGTCAACGATGTTCACGTCATGGGGGCCTGGGCCCGCTTCAGCGGCGGTGAAGGCAAAATCCTTTATCTTGCCGATGGCAATGGCGATTTCGCCAAATCGGTCGGTCTCGACGCCGACCTCTCCGGCGGCGGCATGGGGCTGCGCTCGAGGCGTTTTTCGATGATCGTCGATGACGGCAAGGTCACCTCGCTCAATGTCGAGACAAAGCCCGGCGTCGACGAATCCGGCGCTGCTCACATTCTCGGACAGCTTTCCGTCTTGGCGACAGCATAGGCCAGGGACGGCGGCGGTCGCCTTCGAGCGCTGCGCGTCGAAAGGATGCTGCCTTTGCATCGGCGCATGATCCTTCCGAAAGCCGACCCGGTTTTCAGGGCCATGCGTCGGCCCTTCGGGACTGCTTGCTTCTGGGGACCTGGATTATGTCTGACATCTTTTGGCGCGCTGTCGCGATCGGTATCGGCGCAACCGCGCTTATGGATGTCTGGGCGATTTTCCTGAACAGGGCGTTTGCTCAGCCGCGGCCGAACTGGGGGCTGGTCGGCCGCTGGGTCTGGCATCTCAGGGAAGGCAAGGTCTTCCATGACGACATTGGCGAGGCCTCGCCCTATGCGCATGAATCAGCGCTTGGCTGGGCCTTTCATTATGCTGTCGGCATCGTCTACGGCATCATACTGGTCGTGCTGGCCGGAACGGCCTGGCTCGCCGCGCCGACCTTCCTGCCGGCCTTTGTCCTCGGCATCGTCACCGTCGGCGCCGGCTGGTTTCTGCTGGCGCCCGGCATGGGTGCCGGCTGGGCCGCTTCGAAGCGGCCCAACCCGATGCAGATCCGCGCCCTCAATCTTGTGTCGCACACGGTGTTCGCGCTCGGACTGTTCGGCACTGCGCTGCTGATCCGCTAAGCGTCTACGGCTGTACCGGCCCGTCGATCGGCTGCCATCCGTGGATAACGCGGCGTGCATCGATATCGTACGCGAAGTAGTTGCCGCCGCCCGCTGGCTGATCCGCCTGGCGGCTGATTTCCCGGCCGCTGAGGCAGAGCAGCAGGAGCGTTCCGACGCCGCCATGGCCCACGAAAGCAATGTCGTCCGCGTCGGCGGTGCCGAGCACGGCGTCGATCTCGCTCACGATGCGATGCTGGGCATCGATGGCCCGCTCCCATCCGCAAATGCTCTTGTGTGGATTGGCGAAGAACTGGTCCGCGACCGCTTCGAACTCCGGCGGCGGTAAAAATCCCGTTGCCGATCGGTCGTTCTCGTGCATCCGTTCCCTCACCTCGACCACAAGGCGGAGATGCCTTGCGACGATCTCGGCGGTTTCCATCGCCTTGCGTTCAGCCGACGACACGATCCGCCGGATCGACCCAACCCAGGGCTGATCGAGCATTGCAACCGTTCTCGCTCGTCCGATATCGGACAGCCCCCATTCGGGCACGGGAATGGTGGCATCGACCTGAACTTGGGGATGGGTGACATAATACAGAACCGGCACGATCGAGGTTCCCTGCCTGAGAGCGAGCCAGATCCTGGAACTCAATAGCTCTGGGTCGAGCGCCGCGCCTTCGCGACTGCCGGCTGTTTTGCCTGCTCGGCTGGCTTTGGCGGCGCGGCAGGCTTGACCGGACCTTTCTTGAACGGCGCCATGCCTTCACGCGCGAGTTGGTCGGCGCGCTCGTTCTCGACATGGCCGTCATGGCCCTTGACCCAGTTCCAGGTCACCTTGTGACGCTTGTTGGCCTCGTCCAGCGCCTGCCAGAGTTCACCGTTCTTGACCGGCTTCTTGTCGGCGGTCTTCCAGCCGTTCTTCTTCCAACCGTGGATCCACTTGGAAATGCCGTCCATGACGTATTTGCTGTCGGTATGAAGGTCGACCGTGCAGGGTTCCTTCAACGCATTCAGCGCCGAGATGGCAGCGAGCAGCTCCATGCGGTTGTTGGTCGTCTCCGCCTCGCCGCCGGAAAGCTCCTTGGTGGTGCCGTTGAAGCGCAGGATCGCGCCCCAGCCGCCAGGGCCGGGATTGCCCGAACAGGCACCGTCGGTGAAAATCTCAACGTGTTTGCTCATGCCAATCCATATTCCGAGGGAGACCTGATCGCCCGATGGAATCGCATCCTGCGGATATACTCGGTCGGGTCGCGTTTCATCACCAGCCCGCCGTCCGGAACCGTCAGCCAGTCATAGAGCCGGGTCAGCATGAAGCGCAGCGCCGAGCCGCGCGCCAGCATCGGCAGCGCAGCCTTCTCGTCGCTGCTCAACGGCCGCACGCTTTGGTAGCCGGCAAGCAGCGCCGTGCCCTTGGTCAGATTGAAGGAAAAATCCTTCTCGAAACACCAGGCGTTGAGGCAGGTGGCGACGTCATAGGCGTAGAGATCGTTGCAGGCGAAATAGAAGTCGATCAGCCCGGACAATTTTTCGCCGAGGAAAAAGACATTGTCCGGGAAAAGATCGGCATGGATGATGCCTTGCGGCAGACCCTTCGGCCAGTTCCGCTCGAAGTCGGCGAAATCGGCATCGACCTCGGCGGCCAGTCCCGGCTCGACCTCGTCGGCGCGCGCGCGGGCGGCGTTCCATAGCTTGCGCCAGCCATCGATGGCAAGGGCGTTCGGACGGGTCATCGGGAAGTCCGCCCCGGCAAGATGTAGTGCCGCCAGCGCCTTGCCGACCTCTGCGCAATGCGCGGCCGTCGGCCGCCGCAGCGACAGGCCTTCGAGAAAGGTGATGATGACCGCCGGCCGGCCGGCAAGCGTTCCAATCACACCGCCATCATGCGCGGTGACCGGGAGCGGGCACGAAATGCCCTTTCTTGCGAGGTGGGCCATGAGGCCGAGAAAGAACGGCAGGTCAGCCTTGTCGACGCGCTTCTCGTAAAGCGTCAGGATGTAGGAGCCGCTGCTGGTGTGCAGTAAAAAATTCGAGTTTTCGGTGCCTTCGGCGATGCCCTTGTAGGACAAGAGATCGCCGACCGGATAGTTCTTGAGGAAGGCGCCGAGCTCGCCCTCATTGACGTCGGTATAGACGGCCATGGTCCCTACGCGGCCCCATTGACGAAGGCCATGTCGGCCGCCGTCAGTTCGACATCGCGCAGCACCCGCATCACTGGAAAATCCTCCGTTTCCGTCGCCGTCACCGCCAGCTCGATGGTTACGTCGAAGCGCTGCCGGAAGGCATCGACGATCTCGTCGACGATGATCTCCGGAGCTGACGCACCGGCCGACAGTCCGAGCGTCGAAATGCCGGCAATGTCCGTCCACGGGATTTCCGAGGCGCGCTGCACGAGAAGCGACATCGAGGCGCCGGCGCGCTCGGCCACTTCGACAAGACGCCGCGAATTGGACGAGTTGGGGGCGCCGACGACCAGGAAGAGATCGGCGCCGGCCGCGGTCTCCTTGACCGCCTCCTGGCGGTTGGTGGTGGCGTAGCAGATCGATTCCGCCGCCGCTGCATGCAACTCGGGAAAACGTTGCTGCAGGGCGCGGATGATGCCGGCGGTGTCCTCGACCGACAGCGTCGTCTGGGTAACGAAGCCGAGCGCTTGCGGGTCGGCGGGCACGAAGCTTGCGGCGTCGGCTTCCGTCTCGATCAGCGTGACCGCACCATCCGGCAACTGGCCCATCGTGCCGATCACCTCCGGATGCCCTGCGTGGCCGATCAAAAGCACGTGGCGGCCAAGCCGCTGATGGCGCATCGCCTGCTTGTGAACTTTTGAGACCAGTGGGCAAGTCGCGTCGAGATAGAACAGGTTGCGGGCCTGGGCGTCGGCCGGCACCGATTTCGGCACGCCATGCGCCGAAAAGACGACTGGGCTCTGGCGATGCTCGGGCGGAATCTCGGAGAGCTCCTCGATGAACACCGCACCGAGGCTTTGCAGCCCTTCGACGACGTAGCGGTTGTGCACGATCTCGTGGCGGACATAAACCGGCGCGCCGTATTTCTTCAGCGCCAGCACGACGATCTGAATGGCACGGTCGACGCCGGCACAAAAGCCGCGCGGCTGGCAGAGCCGGATGGTCAGCGGTGGCTTTGTCTGAAGCATGATTGCGGGCCGGTTGATCGGATCGTGACTGAACTCAAGGCGCGAAATGAAGTGTGCTGCCCTGCCCTGTCAAGGGTAGTGGCGGCGATCATTGGTCTTTCGCCGGACGGCGGAACCAGGAGATGAGGACGCCAGCAAGCGCCGCGGCAAGGCCGTACCAGGTTATCGCATATTGCAGATGGCTGTTCGGCAGGTCGATGACGGTGACGCCGCCGACCGGCAGCCCGCCGGGGTTGGACGTGGCGTTCGCATCGATGAAGATCGGCACCAACCCGGCGCCGGCCGGCAGGCCGGCGCTCGAGGCCATCGCGTCACGATCCTTCCAGTAGAAGATGTTCTTCCCAGGATCATTGTCGGGAAGCATCATCGAGGGCTTGGCCGGCAGTGGGTTGCGGGCGAGCCCAGTCACCGTCACTTTGCCCGTCACCTGTCCCCGCGGCCGCTTGGCGGGGGCTTTAAAATCGTAAGGCACGAAGCCGCGGTTGATCAGCACGAAACGGCCATCATCGAGCTGCAGCGGCGTGAAGACATCGAAGCCGGACTGGCCTTCCCAGGTAGCGAGGAAATGCCGTTCGCCTCGATGCAGGAAAGCGCCGGTCACCGTCACCGGCGTGTAGTCCACGTCGCCGGTGGCGCCAAACCGCTTTTCGACTTCGGCCAGCGGCACAGGCGCCGAATGCGTGCGCTGGTCGATCGTCTGCAAAAGACCCTCTTTCCAGTGCAGGCGCTGAACCTGCCAGGTGCCGAGCGCCAGCAGGATCAAAAACAGGACGATACCCAAGCCGAGCGCCAATGCGCGCTTCGGCCGCGAATGGCCGACCACCGAATCGAAGGCCTCGCTCATTCGCCGCGGTCCAGCCGGCCCTCGGCCGCCTGGTTGCGGTATTGCAGCGTCAGCAGCACGCCCTTGATCAGCCTGAGCGCCGCCAGGCAAAGCACCAGCGTCAACGGAATCCATAGCAACAGGTGCAGCCAGAGCGGCGGATTGAGCGTCACCTCCATCCACAGCGCCAGGCCGACGACGATGAAGCCGATGATCAGGATAACGAACACCGCCGGCCCGTCACCGGCATCGGCGAAGGAATAATCGAGGCCGCAATTGGTGCAGCGATTGCCGACCGTGAGGAACCCGGAGAACAGCTTGCCCTCGCCACAGCGGGGGCAGCGGCCATGCAGGCCGGCCGAGATCGGATCGATTGGTGGCCAGATTGCCTTGTCGTCGCTCATGCAATTCCTTGAAGCATGACCTCGTCCGAAAACCGGTCCGCTTTTTGCTACGCTGACCTTCGGTTCGGGATCACGCTTATGCAATCTTACTGCGGTTAGCCGCAAAAGATAAGGCGGCCACGTCGCCGCAGCCGCCTTGTCGATTACCCTCAAGCAGTTGTCAGTGCGGTTCGATCATCGCGCCGTTCGAGGCCCAGACATAGATCGAGGCGAACAGGAACAGCCACACCACGTCGACGAAGTGCCAGTACCAGGCGGCCGCCTCGAAGCCGAAATGCTGCTTGGGCGTGAAGTCGCCCTTCACGGCGCGGATCAGGCAGACAGCCAAGAAGATAGTGCCGATGATGACGTGGAAACCATGGAAGCCGGTCGCCATGAAGAAGGTGGCGCCGTAGATCGAATCCCTGAAGCCGAACGGCGCGTGCATGTATTCGTAGGCCTGCACCATGGTGAACAGCATGCCGAGGCCGACGGTCAGCACCAGGCCGTTGATCAGCCCCTTGCGGTCGCCGTGGATGAGCGAGTGATGCGCCCAGGTCACCGTGGTGCCCGACAGAAGCAGGATGACGGTGTTGTAAAGCGGCAGGTGGAACGGGTCGAGAACTTCGATGCCCTTGGGCGGCCAGACGCCGCCGGTGAAGGCGGTGCGGGCGTATTGATGGACCTCGCCCGGAAACAGGCTGGCGTCGAAGAAGGCCCAGAACCAGGCGACGAAGAACATCACCTCGGAGGCAATGAACATGATCATGCCGTAGCGCAGATGCAGCGACACGACGCGGGTGTGGCGACCCTCATGCGCCTCCTTGATGGTGTCAGACCACCAGGCGAACATTGTGTAGATGACGATCAAAAGGCCAATGAAGAACAGCCACGGATTGGCGATGTTGAAGCCGAAAATCGGGAAATCGCCGCCCTTGAGATACTGCATATAACAGACGCCGCCGATCGCGGTCACCAGCGCTCCGACGGAGCCCAGAAAAGGCCACGGGCTCGGGTCGACGAGATGATAGTCATGCTGTGGTTTTGCGTGTGCGTCTGCCATATCAACCCCCGAGGCTTGCTTCGGTATCTGAAATCTTGTTGCGGCGGCCGTCGGCCGGCACCGATGATGCGACCGGCTTGGTCTTGTCGACCGGGAACATCGTGTAGGACAGGGTAATCGTCCTCAAATCCTTCAATTCCGGCGCGTTGACGATGTCGGGATCGACATAGAACACGACCGGCATGTCCAGCGTCTCGCCCGGCTTCAGCGTTGTGTCGGTGAAGCAGAAACACTCGACCTTGTTGAAGTAAGGCCCGGCCAGTTCCGGCTGCACGTTGAAGGTGGCGCGTCCGGTGATGGGCCGGCTGAATTTGTTCGTCGCGCTGTAATGCGCCTCGGCGGTTTCGCCGATCTTGATGGTGATCGAGCGGGCGACCGGCTGGAATTGCCAGGGAACGCCGACGGTGTTGGCATCGAAGCGGATGGTGATGTCGCGGTCGAGCACCCGATCGGCATATTGCTGGGTCGCCCGTTTGACCGTGCCGCCGTAGCCTGTCGCCTGGCAGAACATCGCATAGAGCGGCACCGCGGCGTAGGCCATGCCGATCATGCCGCCGAAGAAGGCGATGCAGACGCCGGCGACAACGCGGTTCGTATTCTTCTTCGCAGGATCGGTGACTGTTTGCCTGGTCATATTCAGCTCACATCGAGCCGGTGAGACTGTGACCAAATTTCACGATGGTCGCGACATAGAATATGACGACCAGCGCCGCCAGCGCGAAACCGATTGCGGCCGAGCGATTGCGGCGGGCCTTCTGCTGACGTTCGGTCAGCGTGACCAGTTCAAGCTTCTTTTCGACCATGCTCATGCTCCACCGATGGTCAGCGCGCGCGCGACGACGCAATCGCCAAGGTAGGCGGCGAAGATGGCGAAGAGATAGAGCAGCGAATAGCCGAACAAGGCCTTGGCCGGCTTCATCGCCCGATCGTCATCGGCCATTTGCAGCACCTTCCACGCATACCAGACGAAGCCGGCGCCGAGGAGCAACGCAACGATGCCATAGGCCGGCGTGGTGAAGCCGAGAACCCAAGGCAGCACGCCAACCGGTGCGAGGACCAGCGCATAGGCGAAGATCTGGCGTCTGGTCGAGGCCTGGCCAGCGACATTCGGCATCATCGGAATGCCTGCCTTCGCATAGTCCTCCGACTTGAAGAGCGCGAGCGCCCAGAAATGCGGTGGCGTCCACAGGAAGATGATCAGGAACAACACAAGGCTTTCGAGACTGACCGATCCGGTTACCGCCGCCCAGCCGATGACCGGCGGAATGGCACCGGCAGCCCCACCGATGACGATGTTCTGCGGCGTCCAGCGCTTCAGCCACATCGTATAGATGACGGCATAGAAAAAGATGGTGAAGGCCAGAAGCGATGCTGCCAACCAGTTGACCAGCACGCCCAGCGTCATCACCGACAGAACCGACAGCACCAACCCGAAACTCAATGCCTCGCCTGGCCGGATGCGGCCGGCCGGCACGGGACGGCTGGCGGTGCGCGTCATCACCGCATCGATGTCTGCGTCATACCACATGTTGAGCGCACCGGAGGCGCCCGCGCCGATGGCGATCGACAGGATCGCGATCACCGCCAGCAGCGGATTGATGGTCACCGGGGCGGCGACCATGCCGACAAACGCAGTGAACACCACCAGCGACATGACGCGCGGCTTCAGCAGGGCGAAGAAATCGCCCGCCGTCGCTTCCGACATGCGGAAGCCCGGCTCGTCAATCAGTCTGTCTTCGGCAAGGGCCATGCGTACTTAAAGTCCATCATTCCGTTGGCCAAAACCACCGGGCGGGCCGGCGGTTCCGTATTAAGGAGGCAACCGCCTACTTGATCTTCGGCAACTGTTCCCACTGGTGGAACGGCGGCGGCGAAGGCAGCTGCCATTCCAGCGTGGTCGCACCCTCGCCCCAAGGATTGGCGCCGGCGACCCGCTTCTTCTGGAACGCCTCAAAGACGCCGAAGAGGAAGATGACGACGCCGACAGCCGAGATGTACGAGCCGTAGGACGACACCATATTCCAGCCGGCGAAGGCATCCGGATAGTCGATATAGCGACGCGGCATACCGGAGAGACCGAGGAAGTGCTGCGGGAAAAAGACCAGGTTGACGCCGACGAAAGTGACCCAGAAGTGGGTGTTGGCGATCACCGGCGAATACATGTACCCGGTCATCTTCGGGAACCAGTAGTACCAGCCGGCAAAGATGGCGAAGACCGCGCCCAGTGACAGCACGTAGTGGAAGTGCGCGACCACGAAATAGGTGTCGTGCAGCGGGCGGTCGAGGCCGGCATTGGCCAATTGCACGCCGGTGACGCCGCCAACGGTGAACAGGAAGATGAAGCCGATTGCCCACAACATCGGGGTCTTGAGCGAAATCGACCCGCCCCACATAGTGGCGATCCACGAGAAGATCTTCACGCCTGTCGGCACCGCGATGACCATGGTGGCGAAGACGAAATAGCGCTGGGTGTCGAGCGACAGGCCCGTTGTGTACATGTGGTGGGCCCAGACGATGAAGCCCACCGCGCCGATGGCAACCATCGCATAGGCCATGCCGAGATAGCCGAACACCGGCTTTCTCGAAAAGGTCGAGATGATATGGCTGATGATGCCGAAGCCCGGCAGGATCAGGATATAGACCTCTGGATGGCCGAAGAACCAGAACAGGTGCTGGAACAGGATCGGATCGCCGCCGCCGTCCGGGGCGAAGAAGGTGGTGCCGAAATTGCGGTCGGTCAAAAGCATGGTGATGCCGCCGGCCAACACCGGCAACGACAGCAGCAGCAGGAAGGCGGTGATCAACACCGACCAGGCGAACAGCGGCATCTTGTGCATGGTCATGCCGGGCGCGCGCATGTTGAAGATGGTGGTGATGAAGTTGATGGCGCCAAGAATCGAGGAGGCGCCGGCGATGTGGATTGAAAGGATCGCAAGGTCCATGGCCGGTCCGGGCTGGCCCGATGTCGACAGCGGCGGATAAAGCGTCCAGCCGCCGCCGACGCCATAGGCGCCAGGCGCACTCGGGACGAAGGCCGAGATAATCAGCAGGATGAAAGCCGGCGGCAGCAGCCAGAACGAGACGTTGTTCATGCGGGGGAACGCCATGTCCGGTGCGCCGATCATGATCGGCACCATCCAGTTGGCAAAGCCGCCGATCAGCGCCGGCATCACCATGAAGAAGATCATGATCAGGGCATGCGCCGTGGTGAAGGCATTGTACATGCTCTTGCCGCCGTCGATGGCGGCGTCACCGTTCATGCCGTAGACCATCTGTGCGAGGCCGGTGAAGATCTGGATGCCCGGCTCCTGCAATTCCATGCGCATGACGACCGACAAGGCGCCACCGATGCAGCCCGCCATGATCGCGAAGATCAGATAAAGCGTACCGATGTCCTTGTGGTTGGTCGAATACACCCACCGGACCCAGCCATGATACGGCTTGTGGTCGTGGTCGTCGTGAGCTGCAGCGTCTGCCATGGTCGGCTCCGTTCCCTGAATCTTTATCTGGTCGCGGCATTAGTTGCCGGCGGCCGCTACCTTGTTCGTGGCATCGACCGCGGCCATCAGCGCCTTGTTGGCGCCAGGAAGGTCGGTCTTAGCTGCCGCCAGCCAGGTCTTGTATTGCGCATCGGAGACGACGCGAATGGCGATCGGCATGAAGGCATGATCCTTGCCGCAGAGTTCCGAGCATTGGCCGTAATAGAGGCCTTCCTTGTCGGCCTTGAACCAGACCTCGTTGATGCGGCCCGGAACCGCGTCGGTCTTGATGCCGAAGGACGGCATGGCAAAGGCGTGAATGACGTCGGTCGCCGTCACCAGCACGCGGGTCATGGTGTTGACCGGCACCACCATCTCATTGTCGACGGCGAGCAAGCGTGGATAGACGGCGCGATCTTCCTTGCCGGCAGCAGCCCTATCGGCATCCTGAAGAATCGCGGAATTGAAGGAAAGCGTGTTATCGATCTGGTATTCGTAATCCCAGTTCCACTGATTGCCCGTCGCCTTGACGGTCAGCTTGGCTTCTTCCGGCGGCGTGTATTGCGCGGTCAGCAGCTGAAACGAGGGAATGGCGAGACAGAGCAGGATAACGACGGGACCGACAGTCCAGATGACCTCGATCAGCGTGTTGTGGCTGGTGCGCGACGGGGTCGGGTTGACGCTCGCCCGGAACCTCAAAATGCAGTAGGCGATCAGAAAAAGCACCAAGGCGGTGATCACAATGATGAACGCGAACGAATAGTTCCCGAACCACTCGATCTGCCTCATAATGTCGGTCGCCGGAGGCTGAAAACTGATCTCCCAAGGTTGGGGCTGGGCTGCATGAGCGGATGCAGCGGCAAACAACGTGGCGGCGGCACTAGCTATGATTTTGGCGGTTGCCAGGAATTTTCTCATCGCCCTCGTCATCTCCCAGTTCCTCGCGATCGGACCGCAAGAATGTCGAACAATGCCGGGACGGGAATCCCGGACAATTCAAGGGTGGTTCAAACCATACTCTATTTCCCTCCGCAAGAAAGGAGCGCCGGAACTCGTGCGGCATTTTTGCGCGCAAGCGCGGCGGTGGCTTCGTGCGGTGGCCGCTCGTCGCGAATCACCGAAGCGGCATCCGTGCAGAATGAGCCGCGCGGCGCGCGGAGCCGTCGCAATTAGGGCGAAATTGGCACGGAAAAGCGCATTGTCGCCTTTGTCGGGGCAGATCGCCGGGGTCTCGTCCTTTACTTGGGTTTAGCGCGGCTTAAAGTGCCGTGATTCGCAATGGAGCCGTCATGAACGTTTGGCTTTCGAGAACCTTGGCGAAGGTCATCCTTGTTGCCGCCGCAATAGCCTTGTCCGGCGTCGGCCTGGCCAATGCCGCGCAGCCAAGCGGCACGGTGAAGTCGACGCATGGAGCGTGGTCGATCATCTGCGATACGCCGGCCGGCGCTACGTCCGAACAATGCGTGATGATGCAGAATGTCGTCGCCGAGGACCGCCCGGAAATGGGTCTTTCCGTCGTCGTGCTGCGTACAGCCGACAACAAGGCCGAGATCCTGCGCGTGCTGGCGCCGCTCGGCGTGCTGTTACCCAACGGCCTTGGCCTCAATGTCGACGGCAAGGATATCGGCCGCGCCTATTTCGTGCGCTGTTTCCAGGACGGCTGCTATGCCGAGGTCATCCTGGAAAAGCCGCTGCTCGATACGCTGAAGACCGGGACGTCCGCCACCTTCATCGTCTTCCAGACGCCGGAAGAGGGCATCGGCATTCCCGTCGACCTCAAGGGTTTCGCCGACGGCTTCGCCGCCCTGCCTTGAGACTGCACGTTTGACGTTGAAACTGCTCGATCTGGACGACTTCGAGATATTCAAGCGAATTCGCCTGGAGGCTTTGCGCGCTGCGCCCGAAGCCTTCGCCAGCAGCGCAGCGGAATGGGAGAATCTTCCCGACGAAGAATGGCGGCGGCTGATGAACAACCCGGTCGTCGTCAGCTTTCGGGGCGGGGGACCTGTCGGCATAATGGGCCTGATGCGCCAGCAGGCCAGCAAGATGGCGCACCGCGCGACCGTCGTCATGGTCTATTTGCGCGACAGCGAGCGTGGCGGCGGATACGCCGTCGGGATGCTCAATCTGCTGCTCGATCACGCCCGAGCATCGGGCATAAGGCAGGTCGAGTTGGCTGTAAGCTGAAAATCCAGCGGCCATACGATTCTATCAACGAGAAGGTTTTCACGAAATAGGCTGCATACCCGCCGGCTTTCTTCATGGAGGCCGGGAGATCGACGAAATCATGATGGCACGCCGCTTGATTTAGGATCGTAGTGTTCCACCGTGAAGTTGCCGAACGGCGCCCCGGCGCCTACATGCCGTAAAATCAATTATTGAAGGGCCTGCGCCATGAACAGCCTGATCGGCCAATTCGACATTTCCGACGATCGCATCAAGCAGATCGTCGCCGAGACCATCAATGGTGCCGACGACGGCGAACTGTTCCTCGAATACAGCGAAAGCGAAGCGCTGATGTTCGACAATGGCAAGCTGAAGACCGCGAATTTCAACACCGACCAGGGTTTCGGCCTGCGCGCCGTCGCCGGCGAAGCCAGCGGCTACGCCCATTCCAGCGATCTCTCCGAGGCCTCGCTGCTGCGCGCCGCCGATGCCGTTTCGACGGTGAAGAGCGGCTATTCCGGCATGCTTGCCGCGGCGCCCGCCCGCACCAACCGACACCTCTACGGCGAGGAAAATCCGATCCCCTCGCCTTCCTTCGAGACCAAGGCCAAGCTGCTCCAGGAAATCGACGCGTGGCTGCGGTCCGAGGATCCGCGCGTCAGGCAGGTGACGGCATCGCTCGCCGCCTCGTGGCAGCATGTCGAGATCGTGCGCGCCGACGGCCAGATGGTGCGCGACATCCGCCCGCTGGTCAGGATCAACGTGTCGGTGGTGGTCGGCAACGGTGACCGCCAGGAGAGCGGCTCCTACGGCATGGGCGGCCGCAAGGATTTTGGCGAATTCCTGGTCGAGGACAGTTGGAAGCACGCGGCCAAGGAGGCACTGCGGCAAGCGCTGGTCAATCTCGAAGCGGTTCCCGCACCTGCCGGCACTTTCGACATCGTGCTGTCGAGCGGCTGGCCGGGCGTCATGCTGCACGAGGCCGTCGGCCACGGGCTGGAAGGCGATTTCAACCGCAAGAAGACGTCGGCCTTTGCCGGCCTGCTTGGCCAGCAGGTGGCGGCGAAAGGCGTCACCGTCGTTGATGACGGCACCATGCCCGAGCGGCGTGGTTCGCTTACCGTCGACGATGAGGGCACGCCTTCGGCCCATAACGTGCTGATCGACGATGGCAAGCTCGTCGGCTACATGCAGGATCGCCAGAACGCGCGGTTGATGGGCATGAAAGCCACCGGCAACGGGCGACGCCAAGGTTACGCGCACGAGCCGATGCCGCGCATGACCAACACCTACATGACAGCAGGCGACATGGAGCCGGAGGAAATCATTGCCTCGGTCAAGAACGGCATCTATGCCGTGTCGTTCGGCGGCGGCCAGGTCGACATCACTTCGGGCAAGTTCGTGTTCGGCTGCACCGAGGCCTACATGATCGAGAACGGCAAGGTGACGCAACCGATCAAGGGCGCCATGCTGATCGGCAACGGGCCGGACGCCATGCATCGCGTTGCGATGATCGGCAACGACATGAAGCTCGACACCGGCATCGGCATGTGCGGCAAGGCCGGACAGGGTGTGCCGGTCGGCGTCGGCCAGCCGCATCTCAGGATGAACCAGATGACGGTCGGCGGCACCAGGGTTTGATGTGGCTGGCGCGTTCCGGTAACATCGCCTTCCAAACGATGTTTCCGGATGCCGGTGTCTTCGACCATGTCCAAAGCCAAAATCGTGATCCTAACAGGCGCCGGCATTTCGGCGGAATCGGGCGTCGCCACGTTCCGGGATCCCGACGGGGTCTGGGCGAAATACGACCTGCAGGACGTGGCCACGCCGCGAGGTTTTGCGCGCGACCCCGTAAAGGTGCAGGATTTCTACAATATGCGCCGGCGGCAGATGGGCAGCGTCGAGCCGAATGCGGCGCACGCCGCGCTGGCCAAGCTCGAGCAGAAACTCCCAGGCGACGTCCTCGTCGTCACGCAGAACATCGACGACCTGCATGAGCGCGCCGGTTCGCGCAAGCTGATCCATATGCATGGAGAATTGGGCCATGCCCTTTGCCTGAGCTGCGGGCAAAGCAGCGCCTGGGCCGACGACATCGCTGTCCATTCGGCCTGTCCAGCGTGTGGCGCAAAAGGTCAATTGAGGCCTGACGTGGTCTGGTTCGGCGAAATGCCTTACCGCATGGAGGAGATCGGCGAGGCGCTGACGCGCTGCGACCTGTTCGTGGCCATCGGCACCAGCGGGAGTGTCTACCCGGCAGCAGGTTTCGTGGAGGAGGCACGCGCGGCCGGAGCCGTAACAGTCGAACTCAATCTGAAATGCGCCGGCTGGGCCTCCCGTTTCGACGAGCGGATGGAAGGGCCGGCGACACAAGTGGTGCCCACCTTCGTCGAGCGCGTCCTTTCAGGCGCAGGCTAGCGCCGTCTGGCTATGCAGCCTTGAATTCGGCGCGATCAGCATCTTTGTTATGTCGGGAGAGGAAACTGTGATGGGTGCCGGAGACAAGCTAGAAGTCACCAGTTCGACCGACGATCAAGTCACACTGCCTGTTCCAGTCTTGCCCTTAACGCGACCAGAGGATGTGTTCGGTCTCTGCCCAACAGAGGCAAGCCGAAGACCTTGAAGGAAATGGAAAAGGGCGTGCTCGTCGAAGCACGGCGTCGTCACACGCGCGAGTGATCTAGCGTCTTCGCCTCGGCTTCTCCAGCAATGCCACCGCCTCGACATGCGGCGACCACAGGAACTGGTCGATCGGCGTCACGCTCTTCACGACGTAGCCGCCATCGAGGAGGACGCGAAGATCCCGCGCCAGTGTTACCGGATTGCAGGAGACCGCGGCAACGAGCGGCACGTCGGAACGAGCGATCTGCTTCGACTGGTCCTCGGCGCCGGCGCGAGGCGGGTCGAAGACAATGCCGTCGAACGCGTTCAACTCCTTGAATGTCAGTGGTCGCCGGAACAGGTCGCGACGTTCGCTGGTCACCCGCTTTAGGCCGCCGGCGAAACGGAAGGCCCGGTCGAGCGCCGAAAGTGCTGCCGCGTCCCCTTCCACCGCCTGGACTTCCGATCTTGCAGCCAGGCGCAGCGCGAAGCTGCCGCAGCCGGCGAAGAGATCGGCAACCTTTTTGGCGCGCGCGAGATGCTGGCCGACAATGTCGGCCATCGTTTGTTCGGCAGCCTCGGTCGCCTGCAGGAAGGCGCCCGGCGGCACTGCGACAGCGACGCCGCCAAACACCATCACCGGTTTTCTCGGCTCGATGATGATCTCGCCATCGACCGAAAGCCTGGCCAACCCCTCGGCGATGACGAAGTTCGAGGCGACGCGGCGCTGGTTCTCGCCGAGCTTGCCGGATTCGTGAACCGCCACATCGAGGCCGGAACCGGTGACCGTGACCGCCATGCGGAACGATTTGGTCGTCGCGCAGACCAGTCCGGCAAGCGCCTTCAAACGCTCGAGCGCAGCGACGATCTGCGGCAGCGAGATCGGGCATTCCTCGATGGAGATGATTTCGGACGACAGCGCGCGAACGAAGCCGAACTGCATTCCCGCCTCGCTCCGCCGGGCGGTGAAGACGACGCGGCGGCGCGTCTGCGGCGCGCACGCCACCAGCGCGCCGACATCGCAAGCGATGCCCTTGCTCTTCAGCGCGTGCACAACCTTTTCGCGCTTCCATTGGTGATAGGCTTCAGTCTCGAGATGCTGGACGGCGCAGCCGCCGCATTCGCCGAAATGGCGGCAGGGTGGATCGACCCGCAGCGGCGAAGCTTCCAGCACCGACATCAATGTGGCGCGGTCCTTTTCCCGCGCGGCGGTGACAGTCTCTCCTGGCAGCGCGAACGGAATGAAAACCTCGCCGGTTTCCGTCTCGGCGATGCCGTCGCCCTGAGAGCCCAATTTTGCGATCGTGAAACGAGTGCTCATCGCTTCTGGATCCCGGCGTGCCCTATCTTGGCGTACTTGGTCGCGACGTCCTTGATGCCGCCGAGCAGGAACTCGCGGTTGCCATCGCCGCCCTCTATCGGCGACAGATGAAGTCCCAGCGAGCGCCAGCCGGGAATGGTGTCGAGCCAGTCCTGCATCAGGCCGGCAACGCGCGCCGCATCATAGGGGTCCTTCAGCAGGCCGCCCTTGCCGATCGCCTCGCGGCCGGCCTCGAATTGCGGCTTGACCAGAAACACTGCTTTTGCGCCATTCCTGGCCAAGGCAAGCGCCGGCGGCAGCGCCAGTTTCAGCGAGATGAAGCTGACATCCGAGACGATGAAATCCGGCACACGGCCGCCGAGATCGGCAGTGGTCAGTTCGCGCGCATTCAGGCCCTCAATTACCGTCACGCGCGGATCGCCGGCAATGTCGGGGTGCATCTGGCCGTGCCCCACATCGATCGCCGTGATATGCGCCGCGCCGCGTTCGAGCAGTATCTGCGTGAAGCCGCCGGTCGAGGCGCCGACATCGAGCGCTTCGCTACCGGTGGGGTCGAGGCCGAAATGGTCGAGACCAGCCTTCAGCTTCAGTGCGGCGCGCGACACGTAACCTTGTGCCGGATCGTCAACGACGATGTTGCACTCAGGCAGAACGGTCTGGCCAGGCTTGTGGGCGACGACGCCATCGACCGTGACGGTGCCGCGCTCGACCGCGTCGCGGGCACGCGAGCGGCTGGCAAACAGGCCGCGCTGGACGAGCAATTCGTCGAGCCGCTGGCGTATGCTGGCTGGCGGAAGGGAAGTCATCGGCCTTCATGGCGAAAGCCAACGATGATGGCAAGGATATTGGCGATGAGACAAGGCATAGTTGGAAAAGCGGGTGAACGCATCAAGCCGCTCCGCTGTTTGTCGAACCTCGCACCAAGCCCGACGCAATGCTAAGGAAGAGATGCCGTTTTGCCGTCGAAACGCGAGGAGGAAAAATGCTGACGGGAACCTGCCACTGCGGCGAAGCCCACTGGACCTTGGAGGGCGATCCCGGTTCGATCACAGCCTGCAATTGTACACTTTGCCGTCGCTATGGCACGCTCTGGGCGTACGACTATGTTGACGAACGCATCCGCCTTGCGGGGTCCGTAAGCGCCTATACGCGCGTTGGAAGGGCTCATCCTTCGCTTGAGATTCTCTTCTGTCCAACGTGCGCTTGCGTCCTGGCCTGGCGCGGTTTGCATCCCGATGCCGCCGGTCGCTACCGCATCGCCGTCAATGTGAGGCTTGCGCCGCCCGAGGCTGTCGCCGACCTCCCAATCGACCATTTCGACGGTCTCGATACATTCGATGATTTGCCGAGGGATGGCCGCTATGTACGGGATATGTGGTTCTAGCTTCTAGAGCCTTTCGGGACCATGCTCTAGAAGATCGTCCGCGAAACCCGCCGCTCGACGGCCGGCGCCAAACCGTCGTTACCGTCGCTGGACGCTTGTGTGCCTGGTTGCTCGGCGGAAACGGATGCCGTGGGCACAATGTCGGGCACGACGACGAATTGCGGCGCCTGCTTGTAGGAGAAGCCGCCGCGGATTTCGCCGATCTTGCCGGCAACGATGCCCATCACCGCCTGTTCGAGTTTGCGGTCGTAGCGCGTTTCGGCCGTAGCCGACGCGGCGAAGATGGCCGTAAGCGCAATGCCACCCAAAAGCGATCTCATTGGTCTTGTTTCCCCTGCCTGGTTGCCTTCCTAGCAGGGCAGCGTTGAAAAACGGCCAAAAGACACGGTAAGCAAATCGCCAAACGGCAGCGTAAACAGCATCTTACGACTGTTCGCCGGCAATTTGATTCAAGCAGTTGAGATTTTGATTCAGGCTACCATTTTGCAGCCAAGCGGAATCTCTTGGCGTTGCTGAAACGCGGCTAAAAAACTAGGCGCGCTGGGCCTGCGCGATATGCCCCAGCGCCACGAACACCGTGCGCACGATGCCAGCGCTGTCGAGCCCGGCATCGGCATACATCTTTTCCGGCTTGGCATGGTCGACGAAAGCGTCGGGCAACACGAGCGGGCGCACCTTGAGGCCGCTCTCCAGCAGCCCTTCATGAGCGAGGAACTGCAGCACGTGGCTGGCGAAACCACCGACAGCGCCCTCTTCCACCGTCACCAGCACCTCATGCGAACGGGCCAGCCGTCGGATCAGATCCTCGTCAAGCGGCTTGGCGAAGCGGGCATCGGCGACCGTGGTCGAAAGCCCGGCCGCGCCAAGCTCCTCGGCCGCGGTCAGGCAATCCTGCAGCCTGGTGCCGAAGGAAAGCAGCGCAACCTTGGTGCCTTCCCTGACGATCCGGCCCCTGCCGATCTCCAGTACCGAGCCGCGTTGCGGCATCTCGACACCAACGCCGTTGCCGCGCGGATAACGGAAGGCTATCGGGCCGTCATCGTAGCTTGCAGCGGTGCGCACCATGTGGCGCAGTTCGGCCTCGTCGGCCGCCGCCATAACGACGAAACCGGGCAGCGTCGCCAGGAAGGTCGTGTCGAAGGCGCCGCAATGGGTGGCGCCATCGGCGCCGACGAAGCCGGCGCGGTCGATCGGAAAACGCACCGGCAATTTCTGGATCGCCACGTCGTGGACGACCTGGTCGTAGGCGCGTTGCAGGAAGGTCGAATAGATCGCGGCGAAAGGTTTGAAGCCCTCGGTGGCCAGGCCGGCGGCGAAGGTCACCGCATGCTGCTCGGCGATGCCGACATCGAAGGTCCTCGTCGGGAACACTTCGCCAAACAGATCCAGCCCGGTGCCGTTCGGCATGGCGGCGGTGATGGCGACGATGCGGTCGTCCTCTCGGGCCTCCTGGATCAGGCTTTCGGCAAACACCTTGGTATAGCTCGGCGCATTGGCGGGCGCCTTGGCCTGGGCGCCGGTAATGACGTCGAATTTGTTGACGCCGTGATATTTGTCGGCGGCCGCTTCGGCCGGGGCGTAGCCCTTGCCCTTCTGGGTCACGACGTGGATCAGCACCGGGCCGTCGGCATTGTCGCGGACGTTCTTCAGCACCGGGATCAGGTGCTCGAGGTTGTGACCGTCGATCGGGCCTATGTGGTAGAAACCCATTTCCTCGAACAACGTGCCGCCGGTGACGTAGCCGCGCGCGTGCTCGACCGCTCGCTTGATGGCGCGATCGGCGCGCTCGCCGAGATAGGAAGTCAGCTTCTTGCCGAAATCGCGCAAGCCCAGATAGGTCTTGCCCGACGCCAGACGGGCCAGATAAGCGCTCATCGCGCCGGTCGGCGGAGCGATCGACATGTCGTTGTCGTTCAAGATGACGATCAGCCGGGCATCGAGCGCGCCGGCATTGTTCATCGCCTCATAAGCCATGCCGGCCGACATGGCGCCGTCGCCGATGACGGCAATGACGTTGTTGCGGCCGCCGGTGAGGTCACGCGCCATTGCCATGCCGAGGCCGGCGGAAATCGAGGTCGAGGAGTGGGCGGCGCCGAACGGATCGTATTCGCTCTCGGCGCTGCGGGTGAAGCCGGACAGCCCGCCCTCCTGCCGCAGCGTGCGGATGCGGTCGCGGCGGCCGGTCAGGATCTTGTGCGGATAGGCCTGGTGGCCGACGTCCCAGATCAGCCGGTCGTCCGGCGTGTTGAAGACGTAGTGCAGCGCGACCGTCAACTCGACCACGCCAAGGCCGGCGCCGAGATGCCCGCCGGTGTGGGAAACGGCGTCGATCAGTTCGGCGCGAAGCTCGGAAGCCAGCTGCGGCAGGTCGCCTTCGGCAAGCGTGCGCAAATCGGCCGGGACGCGGACCTTGTCGAGAAGCGGCGTATCTGGCTTTGCGTTCACTGTTTGCGGGCCTGGTCAGATTTTCTGTTCATCGTGAAATATGCCGCTGGTCGGCGAATGTAAATGTGGCGGTAACGCGCATCAGCTTTCGGGCAGCGGGATGAACTCTTGCTCGTCTCCAGGAACGATATCGAAGCGGCCTGTCTTCCATTCTTCTTTCGCCTGCTCGATGCGTTCCTTTGACGACGACACGAAATTCCACCAGATGTAACGTTTCGAGCCGAGCGAGGCGCCGCCAAACAGCATGAAATGGGCGCCGCCCTCCGATGAAACAACGATTTCGTCACCGGGCCGCAAGACCAGCAGCCGCTCGGCCGGGAAGCGGTCACCGGTGATCGAAACCTCGCCTTCTAGCGTGTAGATGGCGCGCTCCTCGGCATCGGCCGGGATTTTCACGCTGGCACCCGGCGCCAGCCTGAGATCGGCATATAGCGTGTCCGAAGCGGTGGCGACCGGGGAGCGCAGCCCGGAAAACGCACCGATGACGACGCGCCCACTGACGCCCTCGGCATCGATTTCGGGCAGGCGCAAGGCCGCCGTGTTCTCGAAGACCGGCGCGACCTCCTCCTTGCCGTCCGGCAGCGCCAGCCAGGTTTGCAGGCCGGAGACCGACATTGGCGCGCCGCGCAATTCTTCCGGTGTCCGCTCCGAATGGACGATGCCACTGCCGGCGGTCATCAAATTCACGTCGCCGGGCTGGATCACCACCTCGGTGCCGAGCGAATCGCGGTGCCTGATCTTGCCGTCGAACAGGTAAGTCACCGTCGACAGGCCGATATGCGGATGCGGACGGACATCGAGCGCCTGGCCGGCCCGCAAAACGGCCGGACCCATGCGATCGAAGAAGATGAAGGGGCCGACCAGCCGGCGCCTGGCGGTCGGCAAGGCACGGCGAACCTGAAAACCGCCAATGTCCTTGGCGTTCGGAATGACCATCAGCTCGATCTGATCGCTGGCGAAGGCATCGCCCATCTGCGGATCGTTTCCGGGAAAAAAGCTCACACGGTCCCCTCAGGCGAAGCGAAGTGCAGATTTGGCCTTCGCCTTGGCCGCCACCTCTTCGCGATTGCGCCGATGCTGCGTCGTCTCGAGGCTGTCGAGCAATTCGCGCGCCGATGCGGCAATGGCCTCGACGGCATGGTCGAACGCATGCTGGTTCTGTTTCGACGGTCGCGTCGTTCCGCTCAGCTTGCGGACAAACTGAAGTGCGGCATCGCGGACCTCGTCATTGGTTGCCGGCGGATCGAAATTGAACAGGGTCTTGATGTTTCTGCACATCGTTCGCAATCTCCTCTCGTCCTGGAGCCGTTTCAAACGGGATGAGTTTTATCCTCAATCATGGTCATATCCAAAAGCCGGTAAACAAAATTGTCGTTCGAGGCCGTGCCTCAATCCGCATCCAGCGGCTCTGTCCCCACCGGCTTGCCGTCGCGCGACAGCCTGATCTTTTCGACCTTGTCCTCGGCGGCCTTCAGCAGCCGGTCGCAATGCGCCTTCAGCGCCTCGCCGCGCTCGTAGATGCGGATCGACTGGTCGAGCGGCACGTCGCCGCGCTCCAGATCATCGACGATCCTCTCCAGCGCGTCGAGTGCCTGCTCGAAGCTCATCGCCTTGACGTCTTCGTTGGTCTCACCAGCCATAGCTTATCCCTTCATCAGCCGCCCGACATGGGCGGCGACTGAAAATGCCAATCCCTGCAGATCGTAGCCGCCCTCGAGCAGGCTGACGAGCCGGTTGCCGCTATGGCGCCCGGCGCGTTCGAGCAACTGGCCGGTCGCCCAGTCGAAATCATCCTCGGTCAGGTTGATCTCGGCCAGCGGATCGCGGTGGTGGGCGTCGAAACCGGCGGAGATGATGATGAGGTCGGGTGCGAAATCATCGAGCGCCGGCAGGATGCGCGACAGAAAGGCGTCGCGGAAACCGTCGCTGCCGGTCTGCGGCGCCAGCGGCGCGTTGACGATGTTGCCGGCGCCGGTTTCGCTCACGGCTCCGGTGCCGGGGTAAAGCGGCATCTGGTGCGTCGAGCAATAGAGCACCGACGGATCGTCCCAGAAAATGTCCTGCGTGCCGTTGCCGTGATGCACATCCCAGTCGACGACGGCAACGCGATCGACGCCATGGTTCTTCTGCGCGTAGCGTGCCGCGATCGCCGCGGTGTTGAACAGGCAAAAACCCATGGAGGTCGTCTTTTCGGCATGATGACCAGGCGGTCGCGCGGCGACGAAGACATTGTCTGCCCGGCCCGTGAAGACGTCGTCGACAGCGGCGTTGGCGGCGCCGATCGCGGTCACTGCCGCCTGCCAGCTCTTCGGGCTGGCGGTGGTGTCGGCATCGATACGGGCGATGCCGGTGTCCGGTATCGCTGCGCGGACACGTTCGACGAATTCGGGCGGATGTGCGTAAAGGATGGTTGCCTCGTCGCCTTCCGGCGCTTGGACGCGATCGAGTGCCGAGAAAGCCTCATCGTCAAGCACACGCTCTATGGCGCGCAGACGGTCCGGCCGCTCCGGGTGACCGGGCGGAGTTATGTGCTCGAGGAAAATCGGGTGGGTGTAAAGTCTGGTGACCATGCCCCGATATAGGCGCGCCTCGCCGATTTGGCCATGTTTTCGCGCATTGGTGACGCGATGTTCAACAGGGTTTAGGCAGCCGGGGTCGGCTGGGCCTAGCGCGAGCCGCCAGAGATCGGCGAAAAGAATGAGCTCAGGCCGGTAATTGGTCAATCTCGGGCTGCATCGACGACTGTTGATCGGGCTGATGCAGCCTGCCGGTCCGATTGAGCAACCCTTCCAGAAGAACCTTGAACGCCTTCACTGCCTTCTTCGACGTCGCTTCGGGATCGTCCGAATTTGCGATCCATTGCGCGGCATGCAGCGAGGCGCCGCTGACCAGCCTTGCCGCGGTTTCGGGATCGACGGCAAGAATGGTCCCCTCGTCGCTCAGTCTTTGCAGGCTCTCTGTCATCGAGCGGATGCATGCGCTCTGGCTTGGCCACTGCGATGGATCGCCGAGCACCGCCGGCCCGTCGCGAAGCACAATACGCTGGATCTCCGGCTCCAGCGCCATCTCGATATAGGCGGTGCATTCGTCGACAAAGCCCTGCCAGAGGTTGTCCGCCTTGGCCGAAACGACCTTCAGCCGGGCCGACATTTCCGCGTCGATCTCGGCGATGACCGCCTGGAGAAGGCCCTTCTTGTCGCCGAAGTGATGATAGAGCGCACCGCGCGTCAGCCCGGCCGATGCCGTGAAATCATCCATCGAGGCTTCGGCATAGCCGAGCGTGCCGAAGGCCTGGCGCGCCGCGCCGATCAGCTTTGCGCGGGTTTCGGCAATCATCTCCTTGCGTGGTCTGTGCATGCTTTGGCCCTATTAACATACGCTTCGTATGCCCATTGACATACGCGGCGTATGATCTATTCAGACTCATACGTTACGTATGTAATCGCCGAACCGCCCGTTGTCGAGGAGCCAGACCATGCAAAATCCCTATTCCCAGATCTTTCGCGCGCCCGGCGCCAAAGGCTTCGCCGCAGCCGGCTTCGTTGCCCGGCTGCCGATGGCCATGGCTCCGATCGGGATCGTCGCGATGCTGTCGCAGACCGATGGCGAGTACTGGCTGGCCGGCGCCGTCTCCGCGACATATGCACTGGCCAACGCTTTCGTCGCGCCGCAGGTATCGCGACTGGTGGACCGCCTCGGCCAGACGCGGATTGTGGTGCCGACCACCGTGATTTCCACGCTCGCTTTCGCGATCCTGATTGTGGCGGCCAATCAGCACTGGCCGATATGGACACTATTCGTGTCATCGCTGCTGGCTGCCGTTATGCCCAGCATCCCGGCAATGGTGCGCGCGCGCTGGACGGAGATCTTCCGCAACCGCCCCGAGCTGAACACTGCGTTCGCCTTCGAGTCGGCGGCGGACGAGCTGGTCTACATCGCCGGAGCATCGCTGTCGGTCGGCCTGAGTGTCACGCTGTTCCCGGAAGCGGGAGTGCTCGCCAGCACATTGTTCCTCGCCTTCGGTTCGACGGCGTTCATCCTGCAGCGCTCGACCGAGCCGCGAGCCCGACCGGTGGAACATGGTTCGGGCGGCTCGGCAATCCGCCTGCGGCCGGTCCAGATCCTCACCTTCGCCCTGATCTTCATCGGCGCGACCTTCGCAACCACGGAGGTGAGCACGGTGGCGATCACCAAGGAGCTTGGCCAGCCGGGAGCCGCCAGCTTCGTCATCGGCGTCTACGCGCTCGGATCGTTCGTCGTCGGCATCATCATAGGCGGCTTGAATCTGAAGGTGCCGCTGCAAAATCAGCTTGCCATCGCAATCGCCATCATCGCCCTCACCACACTGCCGCTGCTCGTTGCCGACACCGTGCCGCTGCTGGCACTGGCCGTCTTCGTCAGCGGCGTGGCGATCTCGCCGACCTTCATCACCGCATTCGGCCTGATCGAGCGGCGCGTGCCCGAGGCGATGCTGACCGAGGGCGTCACTTGGGTGATGACCGGCATCGGCATCGGCATGGCGCTCGGCTCCTTCGCCGCCGGCTGGGTGGTGGACGCTTTCGGCGCGCAGAACGGGTTCTGGGTATCGGTGGCGTCGGGCACAATCGCATTGGTCATCGTGCTCGCCGGCCAGCGCAGCCTTGCCGCGCCGGACTCCGACATGGCCGCATGCGACGCAGCCGCGGTGGCTGCGGAATAACCTCGATTGCGTCGTCCGGCTCCGGTTTGAAGGGCCGGACGTCCCTCTTTCGAACGCGGAACCGCAAATCAGCCGCGCCACTAAAGCGCGTCGCGTTTGACCGGCCTCATACGACGCGCTTTAGGCTGTTGTTTTTATGCATGTCGTTATCGCAAAACCGCTGCACACTTTTGCGCAACATGCATTAGTCGGCCGCTTCGGGGCCGCTTGCATATTGTTCGTCCGTCACCTGCTCCATCCAGGTGACTGCACTGCCGTTAACGGACTCCGCTACGGCCACATGGGTCATGGGAGCCCCCTTCGAGGCGCCATGCCAGTGGCGGACATTTGGCGGGATCCACACTACGTCGCCGGGCCCCACCGCCTCGATGGGGCCGCCTTCGCTTTGCACCCACCCCAAGCCCGAGGTGACGATCAGCGTCTGGCCAAGCGGATGCGTGTGCCAGGCGGTGCGGGCACCCGGCTCGAAGCTCACAGTAGCTCCGCCGATCCGTGCCGGCACCTCGGCCTGAAACCGCGACTCTATCCGCACCAGGCCGGTGAAGTTTTCGGGCGATCCCGCAGCCGCGGCGCCCGGCTCGTGGTTCTGCACAGAAAGCCCGCCGGCGCGGGTTCCCCCGGTCGCCGCGGCCTCGCGAGCCTCGAAGACGGTACGCATGACCGGCACCGCCGACATCGCGTTGGGCCAGCCGGCGTAATAGGCGAGATGCGTCGCAACTTCGGCGACCTCGGTTCGCGCCAGGCCGTTGTCCATGCCGCGATTTAGGTGGAAGGGCAGCTGCTCGGCTTTGCCCGTCGCGATCAGCCCGGCAACGGTGACAAGGCTGCGGTCGCGGGCGGAGAGCTGCGGCCGCCGCCAGAGGTCTCCGAACAGTACCCGATTGGTATATTCCGCGAGCGCGGGAACGACCGGACCGGTCGACGTGTCGACGCTTGCCGCCCTTGCGGCCTCGGAAGCTTGATCCAGTTCCAGCGGCCCGCCCGTGTCCGCCGCGACCGGCTCGATACCGCGTGCATCAAAGACCTGCTTTGTCGCGCTGACGGCCGAAATGGCATTCGGCCAGCCGGAGTAGAAGGCGAGATGGGTGATGATCTCGCCGATCTCGCCTGGGGTCACGCCATTGTCGAGCGCGCGGCCGACATGCCCGCCAACCTGCGCGATGCGCCCCGACGCAATCAGGGCCGAGACGGTGACGATGCTGCGATCGCGAGGCTTGAGCTCGACGCGCCGCCAGACATCGCCGAACAGCAGGTCATCGGTATAGTCTCCGAGGCCGGGCGCCACGACATAGACGTCCGGCGGGGCGATCCGGCCCGCCGGACGCTCCTGCGCATCGCCGGCCGAGGCGGCGAGCGACGAGATTACCATGGAAGCCGCGAGTTTCTTCATGAGGAAATTCTCCATTCCTGATCCCGATTCGTCATTTCGCAGACGAGCGCTCCTGGGCGACCGCTCGGATCGCCAGGGCGAAACCGGCGGCAACGCTCATATCGCAGGCAGGCCCATAAGCAGCTTGTCGAGTGTGATGGGATAGTCGCGCACACGCACGCCGGTGGCGTTGTAGATCGCATTGGCGACGGCGGCGCCGACCCCGCAGAGGCCGAGTTCGCCGACGCCCTTGGCCTTCATCGGCGACGAGATCGAATCGGTCTCGTCAAGAAAGATCACCTCCTGGTGCGGGATGTCGGCATGGACCGGCACCTCATAGCCGGCGAGATCGTGGTTGACGAAAAAGCCAAGGCGCTTGTCGATTGCAAGCTCCTCCATCAACGCCGCGCCAACGCCCATGGTCATTGCGCCGATGACTTGGCTGCGCGCCGATTTGGGATTGAGGATACGGCCGGCCGCGCAGACCGCGAGCATCCGCCTCACGCGGATCTCTCCGGTGGCGACGTCGACACCGACTTCAACGAAGTGAGCAGCGAAGGTCGATTGCTGGTACTGTTTGGCGAGGTTGCCATATTCTATCGCGTCCTCGGCGACGAGGCCTGCTTCGCCCGCTGCTTCGGCGAGCGAGACGCTGCGATTGCCCAAGCGGACATTGCTGTCCTCAAAGACTGCGTCGGCGGAGTTGAAGCCAAGCTTTTGCGCCACCGCCTCGCGCAGCTTGACGCACGCGGCATAAACGCCGGCTGTTGAGTTGTTGGCGCCCCATTGCCCACCCGAGCCGGACGAGACCGGGAAGCTCGAGTCGCCAAGCCGCACCACTACTTTGTTGAGCGGCACGCCCATCATCTCCGCCGCGGTCTGGGCGATAATCGTATAGCTGCCGGTCCCGATGTCGGTCATGTCGGTCTCGACCGTGACGACGCCACGATGATCGAGCCGGACGCGTGCGGCAGACGTCGTCAAGAGGTTGTTGCGGAAACCCGCGGCGACACCCGCACCAATCAGCCAGCGCCCCTCGCGGACCGGGCCGGTCTGGGTGTCGCGCACCTTCCAGCCGAAGCGTTCGGCGCCGATACGCAGGCACTCGACCAACTGGCGCTGCGAGAACCGGCGATCCGGGTTCTCAGGATCGACCTGGGTGTCGTTGAGGATGCGGAATTCGACCGGATCCAGGTCTAGTCTTTCCGCCATCTCGTCCATCGCGATCTCCAGCGCCATCAAGCCCGGCGCTTCACCTGGCGCACGCATCGCATTGCCTTCGGGCAGATCGAGCACAGCGAGCCGCGTGGCGGTCATGCGGTTGGCCCCGGCATAGAGCAAGCGAGTCTGCTGGACTGCATTTTCGGGCCCACCACCGGGCAGGTCGCCGGACCAGCTTTCATGACCGATCGCGGTGATCTTGCCGTCCCGGGTCGCGCCGATGCGGATACGCTGGATCGTTGCCGGCCGGTGCGTGGTGTTGTTGAACATGAAGGGACGCGCAAGCGCCACCTTCACCGGCCGTCGAGCGGCACGAGCACCAAGGGCTGCAAGCACCGCATCGGATCGTACGAACAGCTTGCCGCCAAAGCCGCCGCCGATGAACGGCGAGATAAGGCGGATATTCTCCTTGGGGATGCCCAGCGTCTTCGCCATGTCCCCCGTGCTCCAGGCGATCATCTGGTTCGAGGTCCACAGCGTGAGCCTGTCCGCGTCCCAGACGGCGATCGAGGCATGCGGCTCCATCATGGCGTGCCCTTGATCAGGCGTGGTGTAGGTCGCATCAAGCCGGATTGGCGACGCAGCGAACGCGCCGGCGAAGTCGCCGACCGCGGTATCAGGAGCGGCCTCATCCGGCACGACCGCGGAACCCTTGGCGCTCGCGAGATCGAAGGCGCCCTGGGCTCGGACATAGTCGACGCGGACCAGTTGCGCCGCGGCGCGCGCCTGTTCGAACGTCTCGGCGACGACGACCGCGATCGCCTGATGGTAATGCTGGATATCGGGACCGCCGAGCAGCTTGGCCGTGTTCCAGTCACCCTTGCCAAGTTTGCCGGCATTTTCAGCCGTGACGATAGCCAGCACACCTGGCGCGGCCTTGGCTTTGGTCAAATCGATCGAGGCGATACGGCCCTTGGCGATGGCCGAGCCGACCACATAGCCATAGGCCTGGTTGGGTACGGTATCGTGCCATTCATAAGCATAGGGCGCGGCGCCAGTGGTCTTGAGCGGACCGTCGATCCGGTCGGTAGACTTGCCGACGACCTTGAGCTGGTCGATCGGGTTGGTCGTGGCGGGAGTGTCGAATCTCATGGCTCAGCTCCTTGCTTCCGCCAGCACCGCGGCGAGCGTGCGCTCGACCAGCGGCAGCTTGAATGCATTCTCATGCGTCGGCTTGGCATCGGCGAGCAGCTGCGCCGTCACGGCCTTGGCGCCGCGTGGCATCTCGACCTCCGCCGCCTCGTCGCGCCACGGCTTGTGCGCCACGCCGCCAAGAGCGACACGTCCGGTGCCGTCGGGCTGCACGATGGCGCCGACGGAGACCAGCGCGAAGGCATAGGAGGCGCGGTCGCGTACCTTGCGATAGATGTGCGTGCCGCCGGCCGGTTTGGGCAGTGTCACCGACGTGATCAGTTCGCCGGGCTGCAACGTCGTCTCGATTTGCGGTGTGTCACCGGGCAGCCGGTGGAACTCGGCGATCGGGATGCTGCGCGCCTTGCCGTCGGATTGTACTGTTTTCACCACCGCATCGAGAGCCCGCATCGCCACCGCCATGTCGCTCGGATGAGTGGCGATACATGCGTCGCTCGTACCGACGACCGCATGCTGGCGGCTGAAGCCGCCGATCGCGGCGCAGCCGCTGCCGGGCTGGCGTTTGTTGCACGGCTGGTTGGTATCGTAGAAATAAGGGCAGCGGGTGCGTTGCAGCAGGTTGCCGGCGGTTGTCGCCTTGTTGCGCAGCTGGCCCGACGCGCCGGCGAGCAGCGCGCGAGAGAGCAGGCCATAGTCGCGCCGCACCCGCTCATTCGCGGCGAGATCGGTGTTGCGCACCAGCGCACCGATCCGCAGCCCGCCGTCCGGCGTCGTCTCGACGTTGTCGAGCGCCAGGCCGTTGACATCGATCAGGTGCGTCGGCGTTTCGATTTCGAGCTTCATCAGATCGAGCAGGTTGGTGCCGCCGGCTATCAGCCTGGCGCCTTGGGCTCGCGCCGCGGCAGCTGCTTGCGCAGGAGAACTCGCACGCTCATAGGTGAAGGATCTCATGCCGGCCTCCCCGCGACTTCGGTGATCGCCTCGACGATGTTGGAATAGGCACCGCAACGGCAGATGTTGCCGCTCATCCGCTCGCGCAGCTCGACGGCTGTGGTCTGCGGTGTCGCGGTCAGATCCTCGCTCACATGGCTCGGAATGCCGGCCTCGATCTCGGCCAATACCGCCACGGCCGAGCAGATCTGCCCGGGCGTGCAATAGCCGCACTGATAGCCGTCATGCTTGACGAAGGCGGCTTGCATGGCGTGTAAATTTCCGGGCGCGCCCAGCCCCTCGATGGTGGTGATGCTGTCGCCTTCGTGCATCACGGCAAGCGTCAGGCATGAGTTGATCCGTTGCCCGTCGACCATCACCGTGCAGGCGCCGCACTGGCCGTGATCGCAGCCTTTCTTGGTTCCGGTGAGGTGCAGATGTTCACGCAATGCGTCGAGCAGCGTTGTCCGCGTATCGAGATCCAATTCGCGGGCCTCGCCGTTCACTGTGAACGACACTCGCGAAACAACCGGAAGATTGCCGGGCGACGGCTCCGCCGATTGCGTTTTCCCATCTTGAGCGAACGCAGGCTTCGCCGCCGCCACGGCTCCCGCGATCATCAGGTTCCGTCTGGTGATATTGAAGTCTCCGAAGGTCGTCATGTCGCTTTCGATCCTCTTCTCTGTCAGAGCGAGCACATCGATAGAGGCCCCGGGAGGGCCTGCTCGTGAGATTTGACGGCAACATTTTTTTGCTGGTCGCCACGATCGGGACGAAGATGTCCCCGGAAATACCTAGGTGGGGCAGCGCTCGCGATTAGGGGTTTGATTCCGCATGCCCCTATGCACAAATTTCATAAATGCCGCGGGGCGGCCATTCGGGGGAGCACGGTTACGCGCGCTGCGGCCAGGCTCGAGGCGCGTCTCGGCATGCGCTTTGACGCCGCCTTACTGGCCGGCCTTCAATTTACTGGTTGAGCGACTGCGATATCGGGCTGAGGACTGGTCACAGTTCATCAAGAGACCGCGGCGTGCCGGAGCTCCGTCTCAGAGAATCTCGGTCTTGGCGATGTGGATGCCAAAGCCTTCGAGGCCGACATAATGGCGCTCGCGCGAGGCGATCAGATTGATCGAGGAAATGCCGAGATCCTTGAGGATTTGCGCGCCGAGGCCGATCTCGCGCCATTCGTTTTCGCGGCGGCGCGCCTCTTCATGGTCCTCGCGGTCGCCGGCAGCCGGCCGCTTGCGCTCCTGATGGGCGACGCCGACCGAGCCTTCGCGCAGATAGACGATAACGCCGCGCTTGCGCTCGCCCATCGCCTTCATGATGGCGTCCAGACCGTGGCTGGTGCCGAAGACGTCACTGACCACGTCCTCGGAATGAAGGCGCACCGGCACCTCGACGCCGTCGCGGATATCGCCGAAGACGACCGCCACATGATGCATGGAGTCCCAGGGCAGCGTGTAGGTGAAGACCTGTGCCTTGCCGCCGGGCGTCTCGATATCGGAACAGGCGACGCGCTCGACCAGCGTTTCCTTGCGTTGCCGGTAGGCGATGAGGTCGGCGACCGAGATCTGCTTCAGGCCGTTCCTTTCGGCGAAGGCTTGCACCTGCGGGCCGCGCATGACGGTGCCGTCATCATTGACCAGCTCGGAAATGACGCCGACCGGCGGCAGGCCGGCGAGCTTGCAGAGGTCGACCGCGGCTTCGGTATGGCCCGAACGCATCAGCACGCCGCCTTCACGCGCGATCAGCGGAAAGATGTGGCCGGGGCGGACGAAATCGGAAGCGCCAACATTGCCATTGGCGAGATTGCGCACCGTCAGCGTGCGGTCGTCCGCCGAAATGCCGGTCGTGGTGCCGTGCTTGAAGTCGACACTGACGGTGAAGGCGGTGGTGTGGGCCGAATCATTGTCGGCGACCATCGGCGACAGGTTGAGCCGCTTTGCTTCCTCGCGCGGCATCGGCGTGCAGACGATACCTGACGTGTTGCGAACGATGAACGCCATTTTTTCCGGCGTGCAATGGACCGCGGCGACGATCAGGTCGCCCTCGTTCTCGCGGCCGTCATCGTCCATGACGACGACGATCTCGCCGCGCTCGAAGGCGCGCAGGGCTTCAACGATCTTCTTCTGGTCGTAAGGCATAGGCGCTCGTTTCACTCGTAGGGGAATAGGGCAGTAAGGCAGTAAGGGAGTAGGGAAAAGCGAAATTGCTGTCGCGAGAGCTGCGTAACATATTCCCCTACTCCCCTACTCCCTCCCTGTCTGTCCCCGATGACGCAGATAATGATCGGCAATCGCGCAGGCAACCATCGCCTCGCCGATCGGCACGGCGCGGATGCCGACGCATGGATCGTGCCGGCCTTTGGTCATGATCTCAACGTCGTTGCCGTCCTTGTCGATCGACTTTCGCGGCGTCAGGATCGACGAGGTCGGCTTGACCGCGAAACGCGCGACGATCGCCTGGCCGGTCGAGATGCCGCCGAGGATGCCGCCGGCATTGTTGGACAGGAAGACCGGCTTGCCGTCATTGCCCATGCGCATCTCATCGGCATTCTCCTCGCCGGTGACGCGGGCGGCCTCGAAACCGTTGCCGATCTCGACGCCCTTGACGGCGTTGATAGACATCAGGCCCGAGGCGATGTCCTGGTCGAGCTTGGCATAGATCGGCGCACCAAGCCCCGCCGGCACGCCGTCGGCGACGATCTCGATGACCGCACCGACCGAGGAGCCCGCCTTGCGGATGCCGTCCAGATATTTGGTGAAGACGGCGACCGACGCCGGGTCGGGAGTGAAGAACGGGTTTTCGGCGTCGCCGACGAAATTCCAGTTCCAATTGGCGCGATCGATCGATTTTTCGCCCATCGAGACCAGCGCGCCGCGCACCACCATTCCTGGCACGACCTTGCGGGCAAGCGCCCCGGCGGCCACCCGCGCCGCCGTCTCACGCGCCGAGGAGCGGCCGCCGCCGCGGTAATCGCGCAGGCCGTATTTGACCTCGTAAGTGTAGTCGGCATGGCCCGGCCGGAACTGGCGGGCGATGTCGCCATAGTCTTTCGAGCGCTGGTCGACATTCTCGATCAGCATCGACACCGGCGTGCCGGTGGTGATCATCGTCTCGCCGTCCTCATCGAGGATGAAGCCGGACAGGACCTTGACCTCATCCGGTTCGCGACGTTGCGTCACAAAACGTGACTGGCCGGGGCGGCGCTTGTCGAGCTCGGCCTGGATCTCGTCGCGGCTGAAGCGGATGCCGGGCGGACAGCCGTCGACGACGCAGCCCAGCGCCGGCCCGTGGCTTTCCCCCCAGGTGGTGACGCGGAAAAGATGGCCGTACGTGTTGTGCGACATGGAACCAGCCCTGCCGGCGTCGGAGCCGGCCCAGCGCATGACCCCGAAAATCGGAGCGATTTTCGGAAAGGATCATGCACAAAATCAAAAGTGCTACAGCGTCCTTTGCGCGTCCAGGAGGACGCGCGGCGCTGTAACCTGCCTTCTATTGGCGTTTTCCACAGTGGTCAAACTGTGATCCGGCGGATTTAGTTTTGACACATTCGATTGGTTTCTGCTCAGTTCCGTTCCGTTGGACCGAGCCGCTGTACCGGCAATGATTAAAGAGGACGATGATGCGTATCCTGATTGGCGCTGTTGCCGCCACGCTGTTGATTTCCACCGCCGCCTTCGCCGGCCAGACCGAAGGCCTGATCAAGAAGGTCGACAAGGATGCGCTGACGCTGACGCTGGACGACGGCAAGTCCTACAAGCTGAACGCCGAAACCGACCTCGATGCGCTGAAGCCAGGCATGGACATCGTCCTCGCCTATGACGTGACCAATGGCGAGAACGTCGTCACCGACATGGAACTGCCGGACACCGGATCGACCGAATAGGGCGCGTCGATATTCAGCTGATGCCGGCCTGACCTGATCTCAACATACGTCACCGGTCTCAAAGCCACTCCAGGCGCCGGCCGTCCAGTCTGAGCACGCGGTCCTGCGGCACGTCCATGCTGACCGCATCTTGTTCGGACATCCTCAGCACCAAGCGGAACATTACGCGCATGACGCCACCATGGGTCACGCAGACCGTCTGGCGATCGAGCGCGTCGAACCACGGCTTCACCCGTTCGAGCAGCATCTGATAGCTTTCGGCGCCCTCGCCGGGCGGCTGGAAATTCCATTTATCGAGCCGGCGGCGCCTGGTCGAACCGGGATTGTTCGCCTCGAGTTCGGCAAAGGTGAAACCCTGCCAGTCGCCAAAGCTCAATTCCACGAGCAGCGGCTCGGTACGATAGGCGTGCGGATCGAGCTTCATCGCCGCGCGCAGGCGCTCCATCGTCTCGCGCGTGCGCCGCATCGGGCTGGCGACAAAGTCGAAATCTTCGGGCTTGTCGATGAGTTCGGCCAGCCTGCGCCCGTTGCGGCTAGCCTGCTCGCGGCCAAGCTCGTTGAGGTCGGTATCGGCCTGCCCCTGCAGCCGGGCCTCGGCGTTCCACGCCGTCTGGCCGTGGCGCACGATATAGACGAGCGGGTACATCAGGTCTTCCGGAAGAGGTCAGGCGGTGGCGTCAGTCTTTGACGGTCGAAATATCCGGCGCGTCGACCGCCTTCATACCGACGACATGATAGCCGGAATCGACATGATGGATCTCGCCGGTGACGCCGCGCGAAAGGTCGGACAGGAAATAGACGCCGGAATCGCCGACCTCCTCCTGCGTGACCGTCTGCTTCAACGGCGAATTGTATTCGTTCCACTTCAGGATATAGCGGAAATCGCCGATGCCGGATGCGGCAAGCGTCTTGATCGGGCCGGCGGAGATGGCGTTGACGCGGATCTTCTTGGCGCCGAGATCGACGGCCAGATAGCGCACGCTGGCCTCGAGTGCCGCCTTGGCGACACCCATGACGTTGTAGTGCGGCATCACCTTTTCCGCGCCGTAATAGGTAAGCGTCAGCAGCGAGCCACCATCGGTCATCAGCGCCTCGGCACGTTTGGCGATGGTGGTGAAGGAATAGACCGAAATATCCATGGTGCGCAGGAAATTGTCGCGCGTCGTTTCTACATAGCGGCCGGTCAGTTCGTCCTTGTCGGAAAAGGCGATGGCGTGGACCAGGAAATCGAGCTTGCCCCAATGGCTGGCGATGTCGGCGAACACCGCATCGAGGCTGGTCGGATCGGTCACGTCGCAATGGCCCGCGACATGCGCGCCCAGTTCCGCCGCGAGCGGCTCGACGCGTTTCTTGAACGCCTCGCCCTGATAGGTCAGCGCGATCTCGGCGCCGTGATCGACACAGGCCTTGGCGATGCCGTAAGCAATCGAGCGATTGTTGGCGATGCCAAGGATAAGGCCGCGCTTGCCGGCCATAAGGCCCCGTCCACCCGCCATGTCAGCGCTCTCCGCAAGGTTGTCTGCTTTGTGGAGTGCCTATCGCACAGCCACAGTGCCCCTTCAAGCGTTCAAAGCGGACAGTTCGGGGGACAAAGCGGTTGCTCAACAGAGCCGCGCGTCCTTTTGGACGTGCAAAGGACGCTGTAGCGCTTTGACCTTGCGGTCGTGGCCAGTGGAAAAATCCGACACTGGTATCGGTGTGGCACGGGGGAAGATGACCCTTTGGCGGAAGTTCTTTGGCCAGTGGCCGAAGTCACTCTCATGACCCCAAGCCGACTTCCATACTTTGGGCCGTGGGCGACCGCTTTGCGCCTAATCTCGGCCATTCAAGTTAGCTCGGCCATTGCCTTAAACCGGACATTATAGGCGCCGGCATTCGAAACCCTTCACAATAGCCGTCATTCCGGAAGCTTCTTAGAAGCGGCCACTTAAGATTAGGCGTCGCCTATTGCAGTCCGATGCGTCCCGTAGCCGACGAAAACGCGGATAAGAAGCTAAACCGCGCTGGAGATCACGTCGAAGCGGTCTAACCTCCGCCTGGACAGGCTCCTGATAAACAGTCCACGCACCGCCGGTATCCCGGCAGCGCCTGGGAAAATTTTAGCCACTGCTCGGTCAGGAAGACGCAGGTGTTCCGTCAGCACGCCCTTTATGATCGATCGTACGTCCGTCGTAGCAGCCAAGTCTGTTCCGCCATGAAGCAGGTCTCGAGCAAGACCGGGCCACCGATTGCCTACTCGCCCGCCGGCAACGGCGCCACCCATTAACAATGTGACACTCGCGGCCCCGTGATCAGTGCCGCCGTCGGTGTTGGGCACTACGGAACGGCCGAACTCCGTGACCACCAGCACCGCCGTCCTGTTCCAGGCAGGCCCGGACGCTTGGGCAAATGCAATGAGACCCCGCGCCAGCCCATTCAAACTCCGCGCCAGCCTTCCGAAGTCCGCTCCCTGCGCCACATGCGTGTCGAAGCCGGCCACCTCGAGCATCGCGATCCGCGGTCCGCCGGTAGCTGACAGGGCAAGAGCCGCGCTCCTGGCCGCGTCGCCGAAGCGAACCGCGTCGCATGCGGCATGTTGTTCCAGCAGGCTTTCGCTGCCCTTTCCGCCGGACGGCCAAGTGCCCTCGGCGCAGAGGCGGACGAGGTCGAGCCGAGGATTGGCCAGCGCAAGATCGGCCAGCATGTCCATCGATCGATCGGCCGGTCTGGCCTGCCACACCGCCTTCTGCCGGCGCGACAGTACAGACGAAGCCCGGTCGAGCCATCCGGCGCTGCCGCCGTCGATATCGCCGTCGAACAGCGCCGCCTGGGCGGCCGCGTGGGACCGGCCCGCATCCGGAATGGCGGTCGCGGGCACGATGAGCAACTCGCCGCACGAGTAGTAGGGCAGGAGTGGCCCGAGCGCCGGATGAAGTGCGAAGAACCCGTCGAGCTTGAGCATCTCGGCGACGCCGGAGTTCGGGAAAGGCACGAGGGGCCCGCGCGCCGAGGCAAAATGCGGATCGCCGTAGGGCGGCACGGCAGCTAATGCATCGAGTCCGCCGCGCACGTGGACGAGCAGAAGGCGAGGATCTTCGTCCACAAGCGAGGCACCGGCCAGACGCACGCTACCGAACGCGGACGCCAAGGCCAAACCTTGCAGCGCTGCTCTTCGGGTCAGTTGCATTTAGGCTCGTCCGAACTTGGGTTCACCGGCGTACCCGCGGTCATATACCCTACCAGATCCGTATTCGGGATAAGACTTCCCGTTATCAGAGCCTTGTTCGTCGGCTGCGCGTTGCGAACCAAAAGGCCGGCAAGTGCCGGGGCTGCGAAAGATGTGCCCGAACAGATGTTCCTCCGGAGCTTGCCGCTCTTTCGGCTCTTCCACAGTGACAGGACATTGACGCCCGGTTCGGAATAGGACGCGCCGAACGCCCCCCCGCGCCATAGCGTGTCGCACCAGGCGTTGCTGATGCCTTGGCATTTCCCAGGAGTTGCCACCTGAATATATTCGCTGTTGGAAGCCGACGCGCTGTATATCGCTCCCACCTTGTTTCCTGTCGTCACAGGCGAAAAATAAGTCGCTGCATTGGCCGGGAAATAAGACTGTACCCAAGGGCCCTCTTCGTCTTCCCGGGGATTGCCCGCCGCTACGACAACGCGCACCTGGCGGTCGGCGATCTGATAAAGAAGGGCGTCGAGAAATTTAAGATCTTGCAGCGTGCTTCCGCGTCTGGTGCTCTCCAGATATAATGCACCCCAACTCACGTTCAGAATATCCCCAGCGACCGCGTTGTCCCGAACATGGCGAAGGGCGAGAAGAGGCGGGCCGATAATTTCGGTCTTCAGCTTACTGAAGGCCTTTACGATCTTGAGCGGGGCGTCGGGGCTTACACCAACCAGACCTACATACTGGTTGCCCTGCTGGACACGCTTTCCGCCGATAACTGCTGCCACCATCGTCCCGTGCCCTACCGTGTCGTCGAGGCTCGACACGGTCTGGCATGGGCTGCTCGTGCAATCGATGGCTTCCTGAACCTTGAGGAGCCCCGCGGTGACAACGCTCCAATCCACTCCGCTGTCGATGATCCACACGGTGGGCGATCCTGAAGCCACCGCCTGTGGTGACCCGACGACCCTGCAGACGCTGGGAGGGACAATGTCCGCAGTCGGCGAGGTGCCCAGGAGTTCCGGCCCCTCGCAGGTGGCCCCATCGAACAGGTTCACCACGAAAGGATCCGGCTCCTCATATCCCCTGGAGCGCAGCTCTTTGATCTCGCTCTCGGAAAAGGTCCCCGTCACGATGCTGATACCGATATCCGGCATATCCACCGCTTCCAGCTTGCCCTTGCCTGCGATGAACTTGTTCAGCGCGCCGATATCCCTGCGTAACTCTTCCGCCCTGGCGATGTCGACGATGAAAGTCTTTTCGATGTTACCGCTGTCGGTGAAGCCCTCCTGGCTTGACGCTTCCGGTCTCACTGTTCCGACAGCGGCGAGGAGACAGCCGATCAACAGCACACGAAGTTGAGCAAGTATCATTCGTGCATCCTCCGGCTGTCGTTACTGATACCGCGAGGATCAGAATGCTCCCAATACGGTTTTCTGTCCACGAAAACATTGAGTCGATGCGAGCATGCCGCCTGCGCACTGCTTGCGACAGATGCAAAATGCGTTTAGGCTATTTGCATTGACCTCGGAGGGGAGCCTCGGCGATGCCCAGGGCAGAATTGAAGCCAGGTCGGCAAGTCCAAGAGATCGGCGCAGCGATCGTAGGGGCCTGGCTCAAGCTTTTGCCGGCCTCGTCACGTATCCTGTCCATGGATTCAACAAATCCTCTAACAATTACCATTGATCGGCAGATTTTCGCCGTCGGTGATACTATAAGACTTCGCCCGGAAGCAGGCCGTGTTATCGGCGACATCAGGGTCCAGGCCACCGCCGCCGGAACAGCGCCACATTCGCAGACACTGACGATAGAAGATCTGAATGGGCAGCCCATAATCTACGGGGATGACCCTCTCGACGGGGGCGACGCGATCCCGGATGCTGCCGCCTATGCGGACCTGAAGCGTGATCTCAAGATGGTGCTGGAAGACATCGTGGAAGCGGGAGTGTCTGTCGAAGTTCACGTGGACGAACCGAACTTGATCAATGTGGTGGTGCCCCAGGTGCCGAGGGGGGTCCTGACCCGCGGCGATCTGATCGATTATCTCCACAACTATCACAAATATGCCCAGGGCCGGCACTACCATGACGAGCTCGCCACGGCCGTGCTCTTCGGCTGCAGATAGTCGCCAGTTCCTACTCGGGCAATCCCGCTTCCCGCATGCCGTTGAGCAGCGTGTTACGGTCTCCGTCCAGCTTGTAAGGTTCCTTGGTGGCGAACCGCAGCCCGGAGAACTCCGGTGCGCCACGCAGAACCAGATACGTGTAGCTCTTCGCCTCTTCGTTTCGGCCAAGCAGGGCGTTCGCTGCAGCCAGATAGACCTTAACCCAGGTCGGCATGGTGGACGAGCGGCCCAGATCGACGACTGCCTTATCCGGACGGTGGGCAATGAAATGGGCAAGACCGCGGAACGGCCAATACCATGAAGGCTCGTACAGCGGATCGAGCACTCGCGCCCGTTCGAACCAGTCCAAGGCACTTTGGGGCTCGCCGGCAAATGTTTGATAAGTCCCTTGGTAGGAGACCTGCTCGGGATCGTGCGGATTGAGTTCGAGCGCGCGTGTGTATAGCTGCGATGCGACGTCGAAATCACGACGGTGGAGGAGCACCCAGCCCAGTATGTTCAGGCAGACTGGATCGTTGGGGGAAAGCGCCACCGCTTTTTTGGCGATGTCATAAGCCTCGGCAAGCACCGCATCCGACGGCCCCATGTCGCGAAACCATTCAAGCTGTTTATAGTGGGCGAGCTTGGCGTGCGCGCGCCCGTAGGATGGATCGAGCTCGATCGCCCGCTGATACCACTGTCGAGCCTCCATTTCGGCCGCGATGTCGCCCAGGGGCAGGGCATTGCCCCGAAGCACGCACTCATAGGCCGCAAGATTGGCAGGTGGTTTACGCCGCGCCTTCTCGGCGCCTGCGGCCGTAAGACGGCCGATAACAGTCCCGACGATCTTTCCGATCAGTTCGTCCTGGACATCGAAGATGTCCTGCTCGTCCCCGTCGTAGCGCTCGGCCCACAAGCACTCACCCGAGGTTGCGTCGACCAGCTCGCATGTAATGCGCATTCGCTGGCCCATGCGGCGGATGCCGCCTTCGATGACGAAATCCACGCCGTTATCCGCGACCAGGTCCACATCCTTGAGCCGCGTCGACGTGTAATAGGACGCAACCGTAAGCTGAGTAAAGCGCGTCAGTTCCGTGACGATGTCTTCGGTGAAGCCGCCGCTGAAATAGGGTTGGACGTCGCCCGCGCTCTTGAACGGGCGAACGAGGATGAAGGGCTTGCTCGGACCAGCCAACTGTGCAGTCGATGCAGGTGGCAGCCCTTTGGGCTTGTGGAACAACGAGTATACGGGAATCGGGCGCGGAATGTTCTTGAGATGCTGTTCGCCGCAATATTCAAACGGAAGATGAATTTTGTCGCGAACTTCGTCGTGCACCTTTCCGGAAAGGCAGATGCCGCCCGGGCTGGCGAACTGTTCCAGGCGCGCGGCTATGTTGACGGTATCTCCAAACACATCGCCATCGGTATCGACAATGATATCACCGAAGTTGATCCCAATTCGGAGAAAAATTTCCTGGCTGGCCTTCCCCGAAGACTGACCGACAAGCAGTTCCTGGACTTCCACTGCTGACCGCACGGCTCCGAAAGCGCTTGGGAACTCGGCGAGCATCCCGTCTCCGGTCGTTCTCACAACCCGTCCCCGGTGCTGCGTGATCCTAGGCTCTATGTCGTCCTGCATGAGATGCTTGACGAGCGCAAAGGTGCGCTCCTCGTCCCGGGCCATCAGCGACGAGTAACCGACCACGTCAGCAGCCAAGATAGCCGTCAGACGTCGCTGAAGATTGCTGTCGCCCGCGTTCATTCTTCCCCTCGGCGGGTTGTATTATGTTCGACGTTGGCTTGACGATATCAAAGTGTCTCGCAGGAGTTTGCATCATACTCCAGTGCGTGTCAGCGTGCGAATGAGCAATTGGTGCCGATAGTGTAGAGGATTGAACATGTGAGGGCCGTGCTTGGGTGAAGGGTCCATAATGCCGGAGCGGCAGGCGTCCGAGGCAGGGGCCGGCGGGTCAAGCCTGGTTTACGGCCCCATCGTGATCACCGATCCCACGCTCGGATGCCCGATCACGGTCGCGGTCGGTCCCGTACGAGGGGCCAGACCTTCTCGTTTTGCGTCAGGGTGGGGCAACACCACCCAGGAGGCGGCAACCGCCTGCGGGTATGAGGCCGATGAAACCTATTTCGCCCAGATGATCCCTCATGAGCGACTCTCACGCGCCCGCGCCGGCGAATTGCGCGGGCGCGTGATCGAGCCGCCTGCACTCACACTTTTCAGTGATGCGCAGTATTGCGAGCGGCTGCATTGGAACAAAAACGTCGATGATAGCCGCGCGGTCCCGATCCGCTGGCGCAGGTCGCAGCCGCTGGACTGGATCCGGAGCGATCCGCGCTTCAGCACGAGCGAGGCCTGGGTGCCTGCGGGATTGTGCTTTCTCGGGTATCCCAACGATGAGTCATCAGGTCTGCCCCCGGCGGACTCCAATGGTCTTGCGAGGGGAACGAGTATAGAGGACGCGGTCGTGCGCGGCTTCTGCGAAGTCGTGGAGCGCGATGCAACAGCCATATGGTGGTACAATCGGCTGGTTCTGCCTCGGATAGACCTGACTTCGCTGTCGGATGGACTGGCGTCCCAATACGCCGATTGGCTGCAGACGCAGTACCGCGAATTGCGGCTTCTCCTCCTGACGCTTGACCTGCCCATCCCCATTGTCGCTGCAATTTCTCATCACGTCGGGGGTGGCGCGATTGCGTTCGGATTCGCGGCCGGACGATCCATGTCGGAGGCGGCCCGGCGCGCGGTGGGGGAACTTGCAGAATGTGAGGCGAACCTTACCCTGCTCAAACGGAACGCCGATATGTCCGGCACGGCGGCCTTCACCCCCGGCGCGCTGCACCTCTATCGGTGGCACATGGACGAGAACATTCACCGCCGTCCTCACCTGTCAGGCAATTCAGCAGTTCAGGCCTCGTCAGCCGAGTTGCGACTGGATTGGAACTATTGCCTCGACATCTGCCGCGAGCAGGAACTTGAGATCTTTGCGGTCAACCTGACGCACAACGCCGAATCGCCTGTTGCACGGGTGTTTGTACCTGGACTTCGTCCTACCAAGCCCCGGTTGGGCGGCGGCAGGCTCTATGATGTTCCTGTGCGCCTAGGTTTGAAGCCATCAGTTCCCCAGGCCATCCACGAGGTTCCCTTTCCATTGTGATAAGAGCTCATCTAACCCGGAGCCGCCACCGAGACTTGGTTCACAAGATTGCCTAATCGCTCCGGAGACCAGGCAGGCAGGTATGCCGTCCCGCCGGAAGCCTAGGCCAGTCAGCAATGGGTCATGAACGCTGTTCTAGGCCAATGTCTATCGGGAAAAGAAGTCGGCTCAGGAACGTCCGCAACGGGTCCAGTTCACGTCGACGTGCGCAGGGCGCCTCAAGGTCCGCTTCTGACATTCCGAGCCTCGAAGCCGCAAGTCCGCTTCGGCCCAAACGCGACGTCCGAGTAGTGGTTCGGCGATAACGCTCCTGGCCCAATCAAGACGTTCCGTGCATCGCAGAAGCGTCCGTAAGTGGCGCTGGTTGCTCGTTTCCTGTCGATAATCGACGGCACGAAACCACTCACGCCCGCTTTTCACACACGGTATCAAGCGCCAGCGTTTTCGACCGTCAGCCCTTTCGACGGCGCATCAGCGCCTCGAGTTCGGCGTCGCCGCCTTCCGGCAGCATCAGCCGCACATGTGCGTAGAGGTCGCCGTGCCCGCCGGCTTTTTCCGGCAGGCCCCTGCCCTTCAGCCGCAGAACCTTGTCCGAACTCGACCAAGGGGGAACATTGACCGCAATCCTGCCGGTCGGAGTTTCGACCGCCACCTTGGCGCCATGCACCGCATCGGCCAGTTCCACCGGCAGGTCGACATGCAGGTCGCGGCCCTCGACGCGGTAGCGGGGGTGCCGGCGAAAGCGGATCTTGACCAGCGCATCGCCCGGCTGCCCCGGCCCTTGCTCACCCTGGCCTTTCAGGCGGATGGTCTGGCCGTCCTCGATATAGGCCGGCAACTTGACCGCCATCTTGCGGCCGTCAGGGAACATCGCCGTCACCTTCTCGGCGGTGGCGGCTTCCTCGATGGTGACGTCCAGCGTCACGTTGAGATCTGCGGCCGTCGGGGCCTGACGGCGGCCGCCCGTGCCGGCGCCGCGCTGCTGGGTGAAGGCATCGCCGAAGATCTGGCTGAAGATGTCGCTGTTGCCGTCGAACGGATCACCGCCGGGACGGCCCGTGCGGAATTCGAAATGAGCGCCGGCCGGCCCTTGCTGCTGGCGGAAACCGGCGAAAGGATCGGCACCGCCGGCCGCGCCTTCGAAACCCTGGAAACGCGGTTTGCCGTCGGCGTCGATCTCGCCGCGATCGAAAGCCGCCCGGTTCTTCTCGTCGCCGACGATCTCGTACGCCTGGTTGGCGGCGGCAAAACGGTCCTTCGCCTTGGGATCATCCGGATTCTGGTCTGGATGATGCTTCTTGGCGAGCTTCCGGTACGCCGATTTTATGTCCTTGGCCGATGCGTTCTTGGCAACGCCCAGCACCTCATAGGGGTCGCGCATGCTTCCTGCCCTGGAGACGGAGTGAGTCCATAGTCGCCTCCTATATGCGCTCGCATAGGAAGGAATTCCAGTGGCTTACCACCATGTTGCCGGCGGAAAATCAGAGCGCCTTGAAGTCCTGCAAGCGCCAGATGCTGCCGCCGGCCAGGCATATTTCGCCCTTGAACAGCGCGACGCCGTCGAAGCTTTCGCGTGACGCGGTGAAGCGGCGGCATGTCTCGCCGTTAGCCCTGAATTCCGCGAGCTCGGTAATGGAGCCGCGTGAGCCGGTGTCGGCATTCGCCCAGGGAACGGCCTGCCCGGCCAGTTGCTCGACGTCGGCGGAGGACACGGCGTTGCGGATCGTGGCCTGGTCGGAGGCGCGGTCCTGATCGAGCGGCGTGACTGAGGCCGGCGTGCTCGAGGTCAGCACCGAGCGGTCGACCTCCGCCTGCTCCAGGCTGAAGCCGCCGCCACAGGCGGCAAGCGGCAGGACGACTATCACGATCATTGCTTTGGCGCTGGCCGAAGCGATAACGCTCCATTGCCCACTGTCAAAAGCTTGCGCGATACGCGACAATCGGCAATCTCCCCAGCCGGCGACAAATTGGGAAAACTATGAGCGAAACTGGGTTAATAAGCGGTGACTTTACCGAGGCCGCGGAGCCGTTCCGGCTTTTTGCGGCGTGGCTCGACGACGCGACGAAGAGCGAGATCAACGACCCCAACAGCGTGGCGCTGGCGACGGTCGACGCCGAGGGCATGCCGAATGTGCGTATGGTGCTGCTCAAGGGGTTCGATGAGGGCGGCTTTGTCTTCTACACGAATTTCGAGAGCGCCAAGGGCCGCGAGATTCTGGGCAGCATGAAAGCGGCGATGTGCTTCCACTGGAAATCGCTGCGCCGGCAGGTGCGGGCGCGCGGCCCGGTGGAGATCGTCACCGACGCCGAAGCGGACGCCTATTACGCGACGCGTCCGCGCGGCAGCCGCATCGGCGCCTGGGCCTCCAAACAGTCACGGCCGCTGGAGAGCCGCTTCGCGCTGGAAAAGGCGGTCGCCGAATATACGGCGCGTCATGCGATCGGCGGCATCCCGCGGCCAAAACACTGGTCGGGCTTCCGCATCGTGCCGCAGACCATCGAGTTCTGGCACGACCGTCCGTTCCGGCTGCACGACCGTGTGGTGTTTTCGCGCAACGCCGAGGGCGGTTGGGACAAGGTGAGGCTTTATCCGTAGAGGACGATGGATGCTCCCCGGGGGGTAACTTGACGAACCACCCTGGCTCACCAACAATCACAGCTGAGCCACACTAAAGCATGACCATGATCGCTTTTACCGTGCGGGTTCCGGAAGAAACCGCAGACAGGCTCGCCCTGCTTGCCGAAAAGCTCCACCGCTCGCGCTCCGACGTGGCTGTGCGAGCCATCGAAGACTTTGTGGCCCGTGAGGAATGGCAACTCGCCGAGATAGAGGCCGGGTTGGCGGAAGCCCAGCGCGGCGACTTTGCCAGTGACCGCGATGTAGCGGCTGTTTTCGGAAAATACGCCAAGCCCACCAGCCAGGCATGAGCCACAATAGAATCCCAAAGCAGCGGTGACAGAGATCTCCCACCTAGTCCCTATGATTGCTGGGCCTGAGGGCGGCCCGTCATCCGATATGCAACGGTACGAGGGTTAAGCCGGCTGGCCGGCGCAGAGCCTCATGCATAGGAGAC
>NZ_JAMYQT010000018.1:0-145267 GCF_040320985.1 Mesorhizobium sp. M0571 | reverse complement strand
CCTACCCCCCTCCCCCCACCAGCCTCCAACTCCACGATCCAACCTCCCCCCCCCCCCCCCGCCCCCCCCCCCCCCCCCCCCCCCCCCCCCCCCCCCCCCCCCCCCCCCCCCCCCCCCCCCGCGCCAGGTTGAAGGGCTCCAGGATCAATAGATCTTGGAGAACTTTTCGATGTTCGACTTGTCGAACTGGAAGGGCGGAGCCATCGCAGCCGAGTTGGTGTCGTCGAGCGTGACCTTGCCGACACGGCCGATCGACAGCGTCGCGCCCGGCTTGGCTTCTTCCTTCTTCACCGCCAGATCATGGGCGAGGTAGACGGCGGAATAGCCGAGATCGATCGGGTTCCACAGCGCAACCGCCTGCGAAGCGCCATTGTCGATGAACTTCTTGAACTCCGACGGCAGCGCTAGGCCGGTGACGTTGACCTTGCCGATCAGGCCTTCGTCGGTCACCACCTGAGCGGCGGCAACGACGCCGACCGTGGTCGGTGCGATGATCGCCTTGAGGTTCGGATAGGACTTCAGCAGGCCCTTGGCCTCGTCCGTGCTCTTGGCCGAGTCGTCGTCGCCATAGACGGTGGCGACGAGCTTGATCTTGGGGAATTTCTCCGGCAGCACCTTCTTGGCCGCATCGATCCAGGCGTTCTGGTTGGTCGCGGTGGACGAAGCCGACAGGATGGCGACGTCGCCGCCTTCCGGCAGGTAGTCGGCGGCAAGCTTGATGATGGTCTCGCCGATCAGGTTGGTGTCGGAGGGGTTGAGGTGAAGCTGGCGGCCTTCCGGCGCGACGCCTGAATCCCACGAGATGACGGTGATGCCGCGTTCCATCGCCTTCTTCAGCGCCGGTACTAGCGCGTCGGCGTCATTGGCAGAAATGGCAATGGCATTGACCTTCTGGGCGATCAGCGAATTGACCACTTCGATCTGCGCTTCGGCGGTCGCCTTGGTCGGGCCGGTATAGATGATCTCGACATCGCCGAGTTCCTTGGCCGCCTCTTCGGCGCCCTTGTTGGCGGCGTCGAAGAAGCCGTTGCCGAGCGACTTCACCACCAGCGCAATCTTGACGTTTTCGGCATAGGCAGCATTCACGAACATGGCGGCGGAGAACGCCGCCGTAATCATCAATTTCTTCAGAAAGCTCATCGAATATCCTCCCTTGAGCGTTGCATTCCATCGCCGCTGCGGGCGTGAGTTTTTCTCAGGCCTGCAGCGAAGATTCTTCCTTGTTGCTTGCCGTTGTGCGGGCGACGATCAGCGTCACACCGGCGGTCTCCAGCATCTTGGCCTCGCGATCCTCGATGCCGTCGTCGGTGATCACCGTGGCGATGCGCGACAGGCCGCACAGGATCAGACTCGAGCGTTTGCGGAATTTCGAGGAATCGACCAGCACCACCAGCTCGTCTGCCTGGTCGATCAGCTTCTGCTCGGCCTGGATCAACAGTGGGTCGCCTTCCATCAGACCCAGCGGTCCCAGTCCCTGCGCGCCCATGAACATGCGGCGCGCGTAGAAATTGCGCGTCACGTCATTGTCGAAGGGCGACAGGATGATGTTCTGCTCGCGGTAGATGGTTCCGCCCGACAGCATCACCGTGTTCTTGGAATGCCTGAGCAGGTGCTCAGCAATCGGAAAGGAATTGGTGAAGATCGGCATGCGGCGGCCGGTCAGGAAATGCACCATCTGGAAGGTGGTGGTGCCGCCATTGATGATGATCGGCTCGCCATCCTTGCAGAGTTCCACGGCTTCCCGCGCGATTGCCCGCTTCTGCGAGGCGTTGATGGTCTCGTTGACGGAAAACGGCCGGCCGGCAAGGCCGATGAACTGCGGCGGCGACAGCGCCTCGGCACCGCCGCGCACCCGGCGCAGGCGCTTTTGCACATGCAATGCCGCGATGTCGCGCCGGATCGTCGCCTCGGACGATTCCGTCAGGTCGACCATCTCCTGCACCGTCACCACAGGTTTTTCCTGGACGGCGGACAGAATGATCCTGTGGCGCTCTTTCTCGTGCATGGTTCCTCCCTGCTTGAGCATCTAGGCACCCAAAGCGCGCAGTGTCAATCATTTCCGATCAGATAATTTCATTGTGCAATGCAATATGATTGATATTGATCGTTTGTGATTGACAAGACAGCCGCTTGCGTAGAAATTCGGGCAAAAGGGACCCGCGTCGTTTGCGTGTCCCAAAGGGAGGATACCTATGCTCGACAAGCGCTCCGGCACGCGCCTCGCCAATCTTTGGGATGAGGCGAAAGCCCAGGCAATGAGCGAGCCGGAACGTCTCGTCTATCGCTCGAACGTTCTTGGCTCCGACAAGCGCGTCACCAATTATGGCGGCGGCAACACCTCCTCCAAGATCTGGCAAAAGGATCCGCTCACCGGCGAGAGCGTGGAAGTGCTGTGGGTCAAGGGCTCGGGCGGCGACAGCGCCTCGATCAAGCTCGACGGTTTCGCCACGCTCTACATGGATAAATTGCGCGCGCTGAAGGGTCTCTATCGCGGCCTCGAGCATGAGGACGAGATGGTCGGCTATCTGCCGCATTGTACTTTCAATCTCAACCCACGCGCGGCCTCGATCGACACGCCGCTGCATGCCTTCGTGCCGAAGCCGCATGTCGATCATATGCACCCCGACGCCATCATCGCCATTGCCGCCGCCAAGGATTCGCAGGCGCTGACCAAGGAGATCTTCGGCGACACGATCGGCTGGCTGCCATGGAAACGTCCGGGATTCGAGCTCGGCCTATGGCTGGAGAAATTCTGCCTCGAGAACCCCGACGCCAAGGGTGTTGTGCTGGCAAGCCATGGCCTGTTCAGCTGGGGCGACACACCGAAGGAATGCTACGAGACGACGATTTCGGTGATCAACCAGGCGATTGACTGGTTCGAGCGCAAGAGCCAGGGCAAGCCGATCTTCGGCGGCGAAGTGGTCAAATCGCTCGACGCGCCGGCGCGTCGCGCGGTGGCCGCAAAACTGATGCCGAGTATCCGCGGCCTGATCTCGGAGAAAAGCCACAAGCTCGGCCATTTCGACGATTCGCCCGCCGTGCTCGAATTCGTCAATTCCAAGGATTTGCGGCCACTGGCCGCACTTGGCACGTCCTGCCCGGACCATTTCCTGCGCACCAAGATCCGGCCGCTGGTCATCGAGTTCGATCCCAAGGCGCCCGACGTCGATGCCGTCATTGCCCGTCTTGCCGATGATGTGGCGGAGTATCGCGTCGGCTATCAGGCCTATTATGACCGCTGCAAGCACGCGGATTCGCCATCGGTGCGCGATCCCAATGCCGTGGTCTATCTGATGCCAGGCGTCGGCATGTTCACCTTCGCCGGCGACAAGGCGACGGCGCGCATTTCGGGCGAATTCTACGTCAACGCTATCAATGTCATGCGCGGCGCCTCGACGGTGTCGACCTATGTCGGCCTGCCCGACCAGGAAGCTTTTGATATTGAATACTGGCTGCTCGAAGAGGCAAAGCTGCAGCGCCTGCCGAAACCAAAAGCCCTTGCCGGCCAGATCGCGCTGGTCACCGGCGGCGCCGGCGGCATCGGCCGGGCCACCGCCAACCGGCTGCTGCGCGAGGGCGCCTGCGTCGTGCTGGCCGATATCGACGAGGCAGCCCTTGCCAGCGCCAATGACGAGCTTGCCAAGGCCTATGGCAAGGATTTCGTGCGGCCCGTCGTCATCAACGTCACGTCTGAAGATCAGGTAATCTCCGGCTTTGCCGAGACGGCGGTCGAGTTCGGCGGCATCGACATCCTGGTCTCCAATGCTGGCCTGGCATCCGCTGCGCCGATCGAAGAAACCACGCTGGCGCTGTGGAACAAGAACATGGACATCTTGTCGACCGGCTATTTCCTCGTTTCGCGCGAGGCTTTCCGGCTGTTTCGCGCGCAAAAAATCGGCGGCAACGTGGTCTTCGTCGCCTCCAAGAACGGGCTTTCCGCATCGCCCAACGCCGCCGCCTATTGCACGGCCAAGGCCGCCGAGATCCATCTGGCGCGCTGCCTGGCGCTGGAAGGCGCGGAAGCACAGATCCGGGTCAATGTCGTCAATCCCGACGCCGTGCTGCGCGGCTCGAAGATCTGGACCGGCGAGTGGAAGGAACAGCGCGCCGCCGCATACAAGATGTCGACCGACGATCTCGAAGAGCATTACCGCTCGCGCTCGATGCTGAAGCGGTCGGTATTCCCCGAGGACATCGCCGAGGCGATCTACTTCTTCGCCTCCGACATGTCGGCCAAGTCGACCGGCAACATCGTCAATGTCGACGCTGGCAACGCCCAGAGCTTTACGCGGTAATAGTTTGAAGGCGGCGCTGCCCCTCACCCTTACCCTCTCCCCGTAACGACGGGGAGAGGGGGTCGCCAACGCCGGAGCGCTTCCCTTCTTCCCGTCTCTCTACGGGGAGAAGGTGCCGGCAGGCGGATGAGGGGCAGCGCCAACCGAACGCATTTGGGAGGAAACGCAGTGTCCGAAACCATTATCTCCGCCGATGTTGTCGAGAAAGACAACGCGGCACGCAAGGCCGACCTCGAACGCGATTATGACTCGCTCGGCGAGCGCCTCGACCGCCGCGGCATCGCCATCGACGCCATCCGCGACAGGGTCGAGAAATTTGCCGTGGCCATTCCGTCCTGGGGCGTCGGCACCGGCGGCACCCGCTTTGCCCGCTTTCCCGGCGCCGGCGAGCCGCGCGACATTTTCGACAAGATCGAGGATTGCGCCGTCATCCGGCAGTTGACGCAGGCAACGCCGACCGTCTCGCTGCATATTCCGTGGGACAAGGCCGATCCGAACCGGCTGAAGCAGGCCGCATCGCGCTTTGGACTCGGCTTCGACGCCATCAACTCCAACACCTTTTCCGACGCCAGCGACCAGAAACTTTCCTATAAGTTCGGCTCGCTGTCGCATGCCGATGCCGCGACGCGCCAGCAGGCGGTCGAGCACAATCTCGAATGCATCGAGATCGGCAGCACGCTGGGCTCGAAGGCGTTGACGGTGTGGATCGGCGACGGCTCCAACTTTCCCGGCCAGGTCAATTTCGCCAAGGCGTTCGAGCGTTATCTCGACGCGATGAGGGAGATCTATGCCGGACTGCCGAGCGACTGGAAGCTGTTCACCGAGCACAAGATGTACGAGCCGGCCTTCTATTCGACGGTCGTGCAGGACTGGGGCACCAACTACATCATCGCCAAAGAGCTCGGCGACAAGGCGTTTTGCCTGGTTGACCTCGGCCATCACGCGCCCAACGTCAACATCGAGATGATCGTCTCGCGGCTGATACAGTTCAAAAAACTCGGCGGCTTCCATTTCAACGATTCGAAATATGGCGACGACGACCTCGACGCCGGCTCCATCGATCCCTACCGGCTGTTCCTGGTCTTCAACGAGCTGGTCGATGCCGAACTCTCAGGTGCCGAAGGTTTCGATCCGGCCCACATGCTCGACCAGAGCCACAACGTCACCGATCCGATCGAAAGCCTGATGTTGTCGGCAGTTGAGGTGCAGCGCGCCTATGCGCAGGCGCTGCTGGTCGACCGCGAGGCGCTTCAAGGCTTCCAGGACGCCAATGACGCGCTGATGGCGACGCAGACGCTGAAAGCCGCCTACCGCACCGATGTCGAGCCGATCCTCGCCATGGCGCGGCTGAAGACCGGCGGCGCCATCGATCCGGTCGCCGCCTACCGCGCCGCCGGCTACCGGGCGAAGGTCGCAGCAGAACGGCCGGCGGTGGCGAGCGTCGGCGGCGGGATTGTTTGAAGCTGGGGTGAAAATGGAAAACCCGCCACGAAGGGCGGGTCGTTTGAGCCAATTGGCACCACAGCCAGATTAGTAGCATAGCTGCCGGCACAAAGCAAGAACAAATTGCTGAAACGGGAAAAAATTCTGAGAGCCGCAATGAAGCGTGGCCTTGCTGCCAACGCGGCGGCGCTCAGCGGCATCAGTCAAAGATCGCAACGGTGATTACGCAGCGAACCGGCACCAGCATACGACGCCTTTCTCGCATCATTGTCAGTAGACTCGACCTCCCCAAACGGCTTTCCTAGGCTCACCCCAAGCCTCGGAGAACGGCCATGCATTCCACCCGCCGCACCCTGATAGCCGTCAGCCTTTCCCTCACCCTGACTTTTGTCCCGTTCCTCGCCTTTGCCGCCTCGCCGCAGCCGGCGAAGGGCGAGCACGGCATGGTTGTGACCGCCCAGCATCTTGCGTCTGAGGTCGGCATCGAGGTGCTGAAGAAGGGCGGCAATGCCGTCGATGCCGCGGTCGCCGTCGGCTATGCGCTGGCCGTGGTCTATCCGACCGCCGGCAATATCGGCGGCGGCGGCTTCATGACCATCCGCTTCAAGGACGGCCGTTCGACCTTCCTCGATTTCCGCGAGCGCGCGCCGTTGGCCGCGACCAAAACCATGTATCTCGACAAGGACGGCAAGCCGGTGAAGGGCGCCAGTCTTGACGGCTATCTGGCGGTCGGCGTGCCGGGCTCGGTTGCCGGTTTCGAGATGGCACGGGACCAATACGGCACGCTGACGCGGCAGGATTTGCTGGCGCCGGCCATCCGCTTTGCCGAGGAAGGCTTCGTGCTGGAGCAGGGCGATGCGGCCTCGCTCCAGGGCGGCGCGGAGCGGTTGGCGAGGGATCCAGCGGCGGCGGCCATTTTCCTCAAGCCGGACGGCAAGCCTTATGCCATTGGCGAGCGCCTTGTTCAGCCCGATCTCGCGGCTTCGCTTGCCGCCGTTTCCGAACGCGGTGCGGATGCCTTCTACAAAGGCGCGATCGCCGACGCCATCGTCAAGGCGAGCGGCGCAAAGGGCGGCATCCTGGCCAAGGCGGATTTCGAAAACTATGCGGTGCGCGAGCTCAAGCCGGCGACCTGCAATTATCGCGGCTACGAGATCATTTCCTCGCCGCCGCCGAGCTCCGGCGGCGTCATCATCTGCGAGATACTCAACGTGCTTGAGTTCTATCCACTGTCCTATCTCGGCGCCGGCTCGGCCGAGACGGTTCACGTCATGGTCGAGGCGATGCGCCATGCCTATGTTGACCGCAATTCGGCGCTCGGCGATCCCGGCTTCGTCGACAACCCGGTCGCAAAACTGCTCGACAAGAATTACGCCAGGGAAATCCGCGAAAAGATCGATCCGTTCCGGGCCGGCGTGTCGCAGGAATTGATGCCGAAGGGCTTTGGCGAGAGCAGCGAGACAACGCATTATTCGATCATCGACAATGACGGCAACGCCGTCGCGGTAACCTACACGCTGAACGGCTCTTTCGGCGCCGGCGTCGTCGCCGGCGGCACCGGCATCTTGCTCAACAACGAGATGGACGACTTCACCCAGAAACCCGGCGTGCCCAATCTCTATGGCCTGGTCCAGGGCGAGGCGAACGCGATTGCGCCGAAAAAGACGCCGCTGTCGTCGATGAGCCCGACCATCCTCGCCAAAGACGGCAAGCCGTTCATGGTCATCGGCAGCCCTGGCGGTTCACGCATCATCACCATCACGCTGGAGGCGATCGTCAACGTCATCGACCACGGCATGAACATCCAGGAGGCGATCGATACGCCGCGCATCCATCACCAATGGTTGCCCGACACGGTCTATATCGAACCTTTCGGCCTGTCGCCCGACACCGAAAAGCTGCTTACCGGCATGGGCTACCACCTCGATCTTGCCGACACGACCTGGGGCCAGGCGGCCGGCATCCTGGTCGGCGGCAAGAGCCTGACGGAAATCGAGAAGGGTGGTGGCGCCCGCTACAACGGCGCCATCGACAGCCGCGCCGCATCCGGCGAGGCTATCGGGTATTAGACGATGATCCCAAACCGAAGGTCAGCGCAGCAAAAAGTGCAAACCGTTTTCAGGATCACGGTCAACAGGAAGATTTCGCCTTGAATCAGGTGACCAGCGCGATCGTGGACGCAATCAGCATCAGCGCCGCGACGCCGACGAACAGCGCGTAGATGCGCGGCCGGTCGAGCAGAAGCGCATTGCCGGAGATCCATGCGGCGGTGGCGCCGCCAAGCGCGAAAAAGAAGGTGCTGCGGCGCCCGAAGCTCAAGCCGGCGGCCATCAGGCCGCCGATGATCAGGGCGCCGAACACGATGATCACGGCGACTGCGTATTTTTCGAAATCGTTGCTGCCGGCGCTCGGGCCGATCGCGTTCAACCTCGACAGGTCGTCCGGATCGAACGGGCTGGTCGACCCATATTCGTCTTGACCGACAGGCTCATGCATCATTCGTTCTCCGCAAACTGGCAGCAAATCATCAAGCCTCGCCGAGCGCAACCGCTCGTCGAATGTGATCGGCACGGTGTTCAACACTTTCTGGCGGCGGCTTGCCAGAGTTTTTTGGGTTCGTGCTTGATCGCCCCGCTGCCAGGCCCGGTCAAGTGCTTTGCCGGAGCTGAATCTTCAGGCGGCAGTGGCCATGGGCTGCGTCGCCTGAACGGAAGCTCCAAGCACCGCCTGCGCGGTGTCGGCCTGCTTTTCATCGACATGCGCCAGCACCAGGATCACACCTTGTGCGGCATCCGGCTGGCCCGGCTGCTTGCTGATATCGGACAATGTCCCGAGAAGTCTGCCGATAACGCAGCCCAAGACTGCACCGACGAGGGCCGATGCAAGCCATCCCGCGCCGAGGGGATCGATGCCGGGGAGATCAAAGGCGCCGAGGCCGGCCAACAAACCGGCTGCCGCGCCAAGAGCGGCACCGGTGCCTGGATCGCGCAAGACGGCGCCGATTTCGTCATCGTAGGGTCCGATGACACTGATCTCCTGGCGGCCAATTCCAGCCGCCTGAAGCGCTGCGACGGCACGCGCCGCCTGGTCATTGGAATCAAAAAGTCTGCTGATGGTTCGCATTGAAACTGCCTGTTAGGCCCGGCCTTTCCAGAGTGGGGGCAGGGTTCTTGCTGGCTGACGTTGAAAACTGCCCAACACATACGTCGCCCACCGCTCATTTCTGAGCAGCGGGCGACGGCTGCCCGAGCATTCACGTCAATCGATGATCTTGACGATCTTGCGCGTGCCTGGGTCGACGACGACGGTGCGGTTGTCAACGACGACATATCGATATTTGACGGTGGGGACCTCATGAAGTTCGACAGTGTCGGGGAGCGTTGAGCCGATATTGAGCTCCACCCCAGGGATTTTCACCGAGGCCAGCGGCTGCTTTTTCACATACTCCTTGATGACCGTTTCCTGCTGCGGTTCGATGACAACGTCTTGCGCCGCAGCGGCGCCGACACCTGCCAGAAGCAAAAGTCCCGCTGCCGCGGTGGAAAGATGCATTCTCATGGTCGTCTCCTTTGCGAACTCGGGACGCTCTTCGCGCCAAGGCTCATTCGAACGGAAGGCAGCTGAAAACGTTCCGTCGACGGGGCTTCGGTCCCACCCGAGCGGGACCAATCGACGTGTTGTCGCAGGACCTAAGTCTGATCCTTGCGGGCAAAGGGCGGGGCCGTCGCGCAGCCCGGAACCGCCACGGCTCGTACCCGTTGCTGGTTGCACGTTTCGGGAGGATTCCGTGGAAAAATGTAGACGGCCGCCGGTCGCTCGCACCGATCTTCGCTGTTTCCACTCCGATCGAACCCGGCATCTGCGCAGCCCCGTCCCTTCCTGCGCCGATAGGGTTCGCGCGTCACTTTTATGGCGGCGAACCCGCAAATTGCAGCGTGCTTCCGACCAAAATTGACCCTGAGGCGAGGAGAAATGAAATGGCCGACGACAAGAGCAAGCGAGACTTCAGCGACCGCAACCGCGTTTCGGCGGATGAGTATTATGAGGTCGAATATTTCGCGCGGGAAAATGGTATTTCGCCCAGCCAGGTGAGCAAGCTGATCAAAAGGACCGGTGGCGACCGGATGATCCTCTCGCAGGCGGTGAAAGCATTGCGCGAGCGCAAGTGAGATGCCGGCGAAGCCGACGGCTGGAAAGGCACTGATCGCGATCGGCCGAGATCCCGGCCAGCCATCGACAACGTGCCCAGATGCCGACGCTTCGGCCAAGCGCAATGCCCGTTTACTTCTTCGATTCCGATGAAGACGGAATCGTCTATTCCGACGATCAGGGAACGTTATGTGACGATTTCTCGCTGGTCAGGAAAGAAGCCCTTCGCACATTGGCCGAGATGGCCAGGGATGGCCTTCCTCACCGTAGGATCACAGTCAAAGTCCGGGACGGCCATGACGGTCTGGTCCTTGAAGTGGCCTTGACCTTTGCCGTCGAAACGCGGCGTTTCGGCGAGCAGATTTTCCGAATCAACTTGCGCACGAGCTGACGGCTCGATCGTCATCGCGCCGACTATGCCACGTGCCGCGCCGAAATTTCTGGTGCAGACGGCATCTTCCTCAAGGCGGAACATTAGAAGTTTCTAATAGTTATCTCTGCGCAGCGGGAACCTCCCGGGTTTCTGCTGCAGATCGGGCCGCAACCCGATCGGCCCGCGCCCTCCGCCAGAGGCGCGGGCTTCGTTTGTTTAGCCGATGCGCCACGCCGCGCGGCGGCCGCATATTGGAAACCTGCGGGAGCATTAGTAGCATAAGTCGCTACCGCGGCGCCCTGGCGCCCAGGCAACGGAGCCCGTCGTCCGACAGGGCGGCGGGCTTTTTGACGCGGGTCGATCATCACGCAACCGGTGGAAATCTAGCTGGGAGAGCGGGCCGGCGCCACTTCGTGTGGCGTGGGGTAAGGTGCCTAATGCAGCGCCGGCCAAGCGGAAATCAGGTCCGCCGCAGCCAGATAGTAGCCGCGTTCGCACGGCAGGTAATTGCGTGATCGCGGAAGGTACTGCCCGGGAAGCCAGCCCATTGCAGAGCACTCGCCACGAGCCCGGCCTGTGCAGCGGCCGACCGAGGCATTCATTCATTCTGACGATGCACCCGACGCCCGGACGGCGGAAATTGAGCGCCGCGCTAGCTCTCGACTGCAGCGGCCGGCGGTGTTCCCTGCAGATTTCGGATGAAAGGCTATTCTACCCTGTTGCGCCTAGATTCTTATCAGACCGTGGCAAGGATTGCTTTTCCCGTCGCGTTTGCCGGCGTTCTGCTGTTCGCCCTTTTGCCGGAGCGGGTCTTGCAGGGTCTTGGCCTCGCTTTCACGTTTGATCACGACAAGCTCAATCACGCCGCCGCCTTCGTCGTCCTGGCGGCTCTCGGAAGTCTCGGCTGGCCGGAACACAAGGCAAAGCTGATCGGACTCCTCGTTCTTACGGGCGCAGTGATCGAGGGTCTTCAGGCTGCGCAACTGATAGGGCGCGACCCGGATCTGTTCGACTGGGTGGCCGACTGCGCCGGAATGGCGTGCGGGCTGATAATTGCAGGCTGCACAAGGCGGGTCGCCGGCGGATTGCCATAGCTCGAAAGCGCATAACGGCGCCGGCGTACCCGCGCTCCAATATTGTGAAAATGGCCGGCGTCACTTGGGGGGCGCGTTGGGGTAAGTTGCCTGATGGACGCCGGCCAGGCGGAAAAATCATGTCCGCCGCAAAGCAATGTAGCAGCAATGGCAAGGCGCGACAGTGGCGTGATCGCGGAAGGTCCGCGTTCGCTTTTCTCGCTTTCCCCCGTGTGATGACCCATAATGGGTCATCAAGCCTGGCACCTGAATTGCACCGTAGTCAATGCCGGGGAACACCCCGGCAATCGTCCCCGAATATGGGGCCTCGCCGCTTCGCGAATGGAGCGGCGGGCCTTTTTTGCCGGATGCACGGCCGCCGCGGCGCTTGAAAATTGGATGCCACCAACTTGGTCGCTCATGGTCAGGATCGGGGTGATGAAGACCTTCGTTTGCTCGGGACCAGGAATCCCCCTTTTAGTAACTCCAACGCGTCGAGTGCCTCTTCATCCTGCAAATTTGTCAGAGCCACCCCGTCTGCGAAGACAACCTTATCGTGGTCTATATCGTAGACCTCCCAAAGCCCGTCCTTAATCCTTCGGATGGCGTGCCGACTCTCCATAAGCAGAAGCTAATTGAGTCTCGGAAATGGTGGGTACAAAAAGTCGAGAAACGGCCGACATTAGTAGTGGAAAACTTAGGGAGCGCTCCCGCGGCAACCTGCGCCGCGAAATCGGCGACTTCGCCAAGGAAATCGCGCGGCCAAATGCGAATGCTGCTCAATCTTAAGTGGGATCCTGATACAATCCCCTATGGCCGTCCGAATAGTGGTTGTTCTGGCGCTTCTTTTCGCCTTCGCCTACGGATTCGCAAAACTCGTGGAACGCTATGGCAGCGTTGGCGATCGACCCTCTGCATGTGAGGAATGGCCGCAACCTGATTGCCCAGACCCGAACGCGCCGCCTGCAGAGTAGCGGGTCGTCCATCTGCTCCCAGTCTGCAACATGGCGCGACTTGAAGTGCCGACTTTACCGACCAGACACATGGGGCGATGCATTGGTTTTAATTGGAAAAGTGGTGCCCAGAGGCGGATTCGAACCACCGACACGCGGATTTTCAGTCCGCTGCTCTACCAACTGAGCTATCTGGGCCTGCCCGGCGGGCGGTCTGCACACCGGGTTCATGAAAGCGCCGTCGGCACCCCTTGAAAGCGCGTGGGTTATAGCACGGGAATTCGGCCTGTCCAGCGCTTAGAGCATGATCCCGAAAGTGAATCCGGTTTTCGGAAAAGATCATGCTCAAACAAAAAGCCGGAACCTATTCCATCCGATTCTATCTGGATGGAACAGGCTCTAGACATTGATTTTCAGGCAGAAACGAATGGGGATTTCAGGCAGAAACGAATGGGCCTGCGTCGGGGCCAATTCACCGGCCGCGGTCAGGCCGGGCAAGCCGACCCAAGCTTGCGGAAAACACAGGTGACGGCGCTATTTCTGGTCGTCGCTCTCGTCCTCGTCGTCGCGGCCCGGGATGACATAGACACCCTTCAGCCAGCGGTTGAGGTCGATATCCTTGCAGCGCTTCGAGCAGAACGGATAGGTATCGCGTGCCGAAGGCTTGCCGCATTCCGGGCAGGGCCGCTTGGGCCGCAACGGCGTGACCTTGTCGTCCGAGCTCATATCCGCGCACCCGACAGCCAGTTGGCGTGCACCTTGAAGCCTTCGCCGCTGAGCAGCGCCACCGTCTCGTAGAGCGGCAGGCCGACGACGTTGGTGTAGGAGCCGACAAGCTTGACGACAAAGGCGCCGGCAAGCCCCTGGACGGCATAGCCGCCGGCCTTGCCGCGCCATTCTCCGGACGCGATATAGGCGTCGATCTCCTCGCGCGGCAGCCGTTTGAAGCGCACCCTGGTCTCGACCAGCCGCAGGCGCAGCTTGCCGCCCGGCGTGATCAGGCAGATGCCGGAATAGACCCGGTGCGAACGGCCGGACAGAAGGCCGAGGCAGTTGGCGGCGTCGTCGAGCGTCTCGGCCTTGGGCAGGATGCGCCGCCCGACGGCGACCACCGTGTCGGCCGCCAGCACGAAGCTCGGCGCGTAGTCGGTCTCGCTCTTCAGCGAGGCCAGCGCCTTCTCGGCCTTCTGCGTCGCCAGGCGTTTGGCCAGCGAGCGCGGGTGCTCGGCGCGCAGCGGCATCTCGTCGACATCGGCGGGCAGCACACGATCCGGCTCGATGCCGGCCTGCTGCAACAGCTCGATCCGGCGCGGCGAACCCGAGGCAAGCACGAGCTTCTGCAAAATGCCCATCGCGATCCCGGCCGGGTCCTTGAACTTACTTGAAGCGGTAGGTGATGCGACCCTTGGTCAGGTCGTAGGGCGTCATCTCGACCAGGACCTTGTCGCCGGTCAAAACGCGGATGCGGTTCTTGCGCATGCGGCCGGCCGTATGGGCGATGATTTCATGTTCGTTTTCGAGCTTGACCCTGAACATCGCGTTGGGCAGCAATTCCGTGACGACACCCGGAAATTCGAGGACTTCTTCCTTCGGCATTCGATACCTTTGCTTGGATGGGTACTTCCAGCGCCCCGGCCGGAAAGTTGCGCGGAACCTATATGATAAACGTCCGCTTGTGAACATGCTTAATCCGCGGCGTTTTTAGCCCCGTTGCTGAGGAATCGGCGGCCGATCTGCGCCTTCAGCCGCTCGCGTACGTCGCGATAGGCGGCCATGATCTGTTCGCGCGTTCCGCTGACGCCGGTCGGATCGGGCATCGGCCAATATTCGACCTCGACGGCCAGCGAGCGGGTGAGCTCGAGCGCGGTGTGGTGGGCTTCCGGCGCCAGCGTCACGATCAGGTCGAAATAGTCGTCCTCGAGGTCGTCCATCGTTCTCGGGTGCCGTTCGCCGAGCGACAGTCCGTCCTCGGCCAGCACGGCGTCGACGAACGGATCGCGCTCACCGCCGCGCACCCCGGCCGAGGCGACGAAAGTCGTCGGCGGAAGCACCTTGCGCGCCAGCAGTTCGGCCATCGGCGAGCGCACGGCGTTCATGCCGCAGACAAACAGGATCGAGCGGGGCAGGATCGAGCGGGGCAGCGGGGCGGCCAGTGTCAGCCTCGCCAGTGCAGCACGCAGACCAGCGTGAACAGCCGGCGCGCCGTGTCGAAATCGATGTCGATCTTGCCGGCAAGCCGGTCCATCAGCGTCTGCGAGCCTTCATTGTGCAGGCCGCGCCGGCCCATGTCGATCGCCTCGATATGGCTGGGCGTCGCCGTGCGGATGGCGTCGTAATAGCTCTCGCAGATCATGTAGTAATCCTTGACGATGCGCCGAAGCGGCGTCAGCGACAGGATGTGGGTGACGACGGCCGCGCCGTCCTCGCGCGTCACCGCAAACACCAGGCGGGATTCGGCCAGCGACAGCTTCAGCCGGTAAGGGCCGGCGCCGTCGTCATTGACCGGCTGGAAGCGGTTTTCCTCGATCAGGTCGAAGATCGCCACCGCCCGCTCATGCTCGACATCGGGCGTCGAGCGGCCGATCGTCTCGTCGAGCTCGACATCGATCAGCCTGGCGTTTGTATGGTCGTAGTCCGACATCGCTACATGTTCAGCCGTATGGCGACGGAGCGTCCATGCGCATCGAGCCCTTCCGCCTTGGCCAGCGTGATCGCCGCCGGCGCCAGCGCCCGCAATTGCTCCGGCCCGAGCTTCAGGATCGAGGTGCGCTTGACGAAATCGAGCACCGAAAGCCCGGACGAGAAGCGCGCCGAGCGCGCCGTCGGCAGCACGTGGTTGGAGCCGCCGACATAGTCGCCGATGGCTTCCGGCGTATGGCGGCCGAGAAACACCGCACCGGCATTGCGCATCCGCGCCAGGAAAGCCTCGGAGTCGTCGATGGCAAGCTCGACATGTTCGGCGGCGATGCGGTCGACCAGCGGCAGTGCTGCCTCGATCGTCGGCACCAGGATCACGGCGCCGAAATCGCGCCAGCTCGCCGCCGCCGTCTCGGCGCGCGGCAGGCTCCGCAACTGGCGTTCGACCGCCTGTTCGACCGCTTCGCCAAAGGCAGGGTCGTCGGTGATCAGGATCGACTGGGACGACACGTCATGCTCGGCCTGGGCGAGCAGGTCGGCGGCGATCCAGTCCGGGTCGTTGCTGCCGTCGGCCACCACAAGCACTTCCGACGGCCCGGCGATCATGTCGATGCCGACCGTGCCGAACACCTGGCGTTTGGCCGCCGCGACATAGGCATTGCCAGGGCCGACGATCTTGGCGACCGGCTTTATCGTCTCGGTGCCGTAAGCAAGGGCGGCGATCGCCTGGGCGCCGCCGACGCGGTAGATTTCGGAGACGCCGGCAAGGTCGGCCGCCACCAGCACCAGCGGCGGCACGTCGCCGCCCGACGCTGGCACCACCATGGCGATGCGCTCGACGCCGGCGACCCTGGCTGGTATGGCGTTCATCAGCACCGAGCTCGGATAACTCGCGGTGCCGCCCGGCACATAGAGCCCGACGGCCTCGATCGCCGTCCAGCGCGAGCCGAGCTCGACGCCGGCGGCATCGATATAGCGGTCGTCCTGCGGCAGCTGGCGCTGGTGATGGGAGCGGATGCGCTCGCGCGCGAATTTCAGCGCCTCGATCGTCTGCGGATCGGCTGCATCGTAGGCCTTGGCGATGTCGTCCCTGGAGACGGCAATGCCGAGCTTGGCCAAGTCGCCGCCGCCGAATTTCTGCGTGTAGGCGACCAGCGCCGCGTCGCCTTCGGCGCGTACTTTGGCGATGATCTCGCGCACTACGGCGTCGACGTCGGCCGAGACTTCTCGCTTGGTCAACAGGAAGGCGGCAAAGCGCTGCTCGAAATCGGCGTCGGACTGGCAAAGCGTGATGGCCATCGGCTCAGACCCTATGGACGGGGCGCGACGTCGCTTCCCAGGCGCCGCCGACATCGGTAAGCCGCGCTTCGATGCATTCGACGTCGAGCATGATCGCGCCGCCTCCCGAAAAGATCAGCTCGACGATGCCGGCCGGCTTGTCGAGCGCGACGAAGCTGATCGCCAGCAGCGACAGCACCTCGTCGGGCTTGTCGCGGGCAATGCCGCTGGTCTTGGCGCCGAGCACCCGGTCGAAATGCAGCACGGCTTGCCGCCGCTCATTGTGCTGGCGCAGGAAGCCGGATTTCGCCTCCCAGACGAACCGGTTCATGGTCAGCACGAATCGCTTAACCGAAGGCAGGAATTCGAGATCGCTGACCTTCATCACGGCATCCTGGACATGCGCCGAGATGATGCTCAGATCCTGATCGTCGAACGCGACAAGCTTGAGGGCATTCATGCGGAATTCGCACCTGCGAAGGTTTACGATTGGCCTTCTGTTAGGCGGTCTTGGCGATCCGTGCAACCGCGCCGCAAGCCCTGCGGAAAGGCTCTAGCCCGAAATGCGCTCGATCTCCGCGCCGCAGCCGGACAGCTTTTCCTCCAGCCGCTCGAAGCCGCGGTCGAGATGGTAGACGCGGTTGACCGTGGTTTCGCCTTCGGCGGCAAGGCCGGCGATGACCAGCGACACCGAGGCGCGAAGGTCGGTCGCCATGACCGGCGCGCCCTTCAGCTTCGAAACGCCGTCGACGATCGCCGTCTGGCCGGACAGCGTGATGTGGGCGCCGAGCCGGGCGAGCTCCTGGACGTGCATGAAGCGGTTTTCGAAGATCGTCTCGGTGATGCGCGACTTGCCCTTGGCCATTGTCATCAGGCCCATGAACTGCGCCTGCAGATCGGTCGGGAATGCCGGGAACGGCGCCGTCGTGACGTCGACCGGCGAAATGCCGGCGCCGTTGCGCCTGACGCGGATGCCGGAATTGGTCTGCGTGATCTCGGCGCCGGTCTGCGAAATGATGTCCAGCGCGGTCTGCAACAGGTCGGGCCGTGCGCCTTCCAGCACGACGTCGCCGCCGGTCATCGCCACCGCCATCGCATAGGTGCCGGTCTCGATGCGGTCGGGGATCACCCTGACGCGGGCGCCCGACAGCGCTTCGACGCCGTCGATGGTGATGGTTGCGGTGCCGGCGCCGGAGATCTTCGCGCCCATCGCGTTGAGGCATTCGGCGAGGTTGACGATCTCGGGCTCGCGCGCGGCGTTTTCGAGCACCGTCTCGCCCTTGGCCAGCGAGGCCGCCATGACAAGCACATGGGTGGCGCCGACCGAGACTTTCGGGAACACATAACGGTTGCCGACAAGCCGGCCGTTTTTGGTCTTGGCGATGACATAGCCGGTGTCGACGTCGATATCGGCACCCAGCGCCTGCAGGCCTTCCAGGAACAGGTCGACCGGGCGCGTGCCGATAGCGCAGCCGCCGGGCAGTGACACCTTGGCCTCGCCCATGCGGGCCAGCAGCGGGCCGATCACCCAGAACGACGCCCGCATCTTCGAGACAAGCTCATAAGGCGCCGTGGTGTCGACGATGTTGCGGGCGGAGAAAGTGATGGTGCGCGAATAGCCCTCTTGCTGCTTTTCGCGGCGGCCATTGACCGAATAGTCGACGCCGTGGTTGCCGAGGATGCGGATGAGCTGCTCGACATCGGCCAGATGCGGCACGTTTTCCAGCGTCAGCGTATCGTCGGTCAACAGCGAGGCGATCATCAGCGGCAGCGCGGCGTTTTTCGCACCCGAGATCGGGATGCTTCCGGCAAGCTTGTTGCCGCCGACAATTCTGATGCGATCCATGAAGAGCGTCCCCTCGGCCGAAAGGCCGGTTTAAATCGGTTGAGTCTGTTGCGGCCCGTCTAGACCATTGGCCGGCTTGGTTCAAGAAACAGGCTATTCCCCTCTTTGGCCCACGATGCCTTTGGCCAAAATACCGGGGACAACATAGCCGATTCGCGTTAATCTTTTTGCATCGCCGCCTGCAGCCCGTCCGGCCGCTGGTCGGCCTCGCCAGCGCGCCGCTTATCGGCGTCGCCGGTCCGCCGCGAGCGCGACTGCGCCTTGCGCTTCAGCAGATTGGCGCGCAACTGCTCGGCCAGCCGGTCCTTGCGGCCGGCCTTCTTCGGTGGACCATCCTTGTTCGGAGAATTTGTCTTGTCGTTCATCGTCCCGTCCCGGCCGGCGACCCGCCCAGCGCATCATTAAGGGATAGCCAACATTGTGGCGCGGCCATGTCCGGAACAATCGCCGGTGCGGCCTTTCAACCCGTCTTTGTCTTGGCCTTGCGCTTGCCGGTTCGATATGGCAGAAGCCCCGCCATCGGCGGCTGCGGTAGCTCAGTGGTAGAGCACTCCCTTGGTAAGGGAGAGGTCGAGAGTTCAATCCTCTCTCGCAGCACCAGATTGTTTTCGCTGGCGCATCTTCCAAGGCCTCCTTGACCTGCTCGATGATGATTGTGCGCGGTTGGCGAGGTTGCCGAAAATATGGCGCCCCGCGACCTGCCGAGTGCCACGCGCACAGGCTCGTCAAAAACTGTGGTCTTGCACGCTCACCTCCCGAGTCTCGAACGCGACTCAATCCTCTGTGATGTGATAGCTTACCGCCATGTCGGATCATATTTTGCCTAGCCAGAAGCAGCCCAAGCTGATCGTCGTCGTTGCGTTCGATCGTGGCGAGGACGGTGAACTGTTTCCCGCCTTTGGTCCGGCCGATCAGCAAAGCGAGGAACGCGCCATCCGCACCGCCAAGGCGCTCGCAGGGAAGCACGTTGGCGTAATCGCATGGAGCCGTGACGCGAACCCGGCGCTTGGCGACTACGGCCCGCCGACCGTGCTGTTCACCAGCGGTGACGTGCCGGACATGGAGTAAATTCAGCCGGAGGTTCCATGTCGCGGTGTTCGATGGAGCGTGCTTTTACACTCTTGTCGCGATGACGATCGACAGTCGATGAGACAGTGCAAAGGAGCGCGGAAAGGATGATCAGCGACCCGACGACTGCCCTGACCGCAAGATCGAAAGCAAGGAGGTAAGGGAGCTCGGCTTTCGGCGATGCCGATTGCATGATCGAGGTCGGCGGGACGCACGGAGAGATCATGCGCTCATTGAGGCGGCTGATCGCGGCCGACAACATGACGCAGAAGGAAAATGCCAAGGTCGAGGCGCAGCTCGCGCTCGCACGCGCCATGATGCGCGCGGGGAAAGCGTTCTAGTCTGCCCTGCTGCAGGCGGCTTAACAAGCTTGCAGCCGGGAACAACCACTCAACGACTCGCGTTTCTTGCGAAGACCCGCTTCTTTTGCACGGGCAGCGGGCCTCGAAGGCTCGCAAATGTCGCGCCGGCGTTTCAATCGCACCCGCCTCAGCCCTCACGATTTGGCTATTTGTGAACGCGTGTTTGAACAGGTTTGCGCAGATGAACACATTGACCCTTTAAGCCGGGATGCCGAAGCCTTAGCGGTGATTATTGTCGCAATCTTCCGAAACTTTACCAATGAGCGCGAACTGCTGGAGGAAGTCAGGTCTCTTCGTCGCTCAAAAGGCGCAGAGAAGGCGCACTAGCTAGGCGGCGTTCCGAGGCGAATTGTTCTAGTCCCGCATTGGCACAATCGGATTGGCATCTGAATTGCCCATTGAGACTCGCCAGAGTGTAGCCACCGAGCTTGCAAAGGGGATGGAAATGGGTTTGGCCGAAGACTTATCTGACGTCGCGCTCACATTCGAATGTCCGGATTGCTCGCATCCGGCGGTAAGAAAGGGCTCTGCACTAAGAACAATCGCGTACTTCAGATGCGACGGGTGCAACGCCAAGGTGCGGATCACCTATCCGCAGAAGCTCGCGATCTTCGAAAAGCACAAGCTATTGGCCGCAGGCAGCCGGCAAAGCCGCGTGGAGCGATTGTACGCTCCCTACAGCGGCTGATTGCCGCCGACAACACGACACAGAAGGAAAATGCCAAGGTCAGGGCACAGATGCGGCCGAAGTGGCTTCGCGACCTCTGCCGCGTGCAGCGACGCCTGCTTAAGCCTTCCTCATCCGCGCGTCTTCGCCCTTTGACGCATGTTGACCCTGACAATGCAGTGCATCGGAATAATTCGGGCGGGGGGCTCGTTAAGTCGTTAGACGATGCCAGTTAACGGCAAAGTGGATATGTCCGAATGTCACTTCATGAAGCCCGCCAGACAGGCTGCGGCTTGCTCTGGCCTAACCTCGAAAGATACCAGGGATGAAAACGGCTGTTTCGACCTCTCTCACAAGACGAAGCGTGGTCGCAGGGCTGGCGCTGGCCGCCGCATCGCCGGCCGTGTTGCCTGCCGACAACGCGCTAGCGCAGGCCAAGAAAACCACATCCGACAAGAGTTTATATGACCGGCTGGGCGGCGTGTTCGCCATCGCGGCGGTGGTGGATCATTTCAGCGACGCCGTCGTGAAGAACCCCATCGTCGGCCAAAAGTCCAAGAATCCGCAGCTGCGCAAATGGCACACCAAGAACCTGGAAAGGTTGCCTGGCCTGAAGTTCATGCGCACGCTGTGGGTCTGCGACGTTTCTGGCGGGCCCTTCAAGTTCGTCGCCACCAAGCCCGGCACGACGCCGCTCGGCCTCGAGGAGGCCCATCGGGACCTGCGGATCTCTCCCGCAGAATTCGATGAGGTCGCAGCGGAACTCGGGCGGACCTTGGATCATTTCAAAGTTCCGAAGCCCGAGAAAACCGAGGTCTTGGCAGCTTTCGCCGCCCACAAAGACGAGGTCACCGCCGGCTACGTCAAGCAGGGCTGAAGCGCCTGTATAGTGCCGGCGGACGCATTGGTTCTGAGTATGGCGCGCGTCGCCGTGAATATGCAGCGCGGCCCTGACCACGCGGTCTGCAGAGGGCCTCGGGACGTCGTCGACCCACGCTTCCTGATCTTCCAGCTCAAGGTGAGGACGCGGGATCTTCGATAAACGCATTCGATGAAGGTTCAGCCCGGACTTCTTCTGTGATGACTTCGAAGCGGGTAAGCCGCGAAGAACCGAAACTGGTTGAGATGGCGACGTCGGTCGCGTCGCGCCCCGTTGCCATCAATATGCGCCCGATCCGCGGGCAGTTGTGGCGAGGATCGAATGTGAACCAATTGCCGGCGAGATAGGCTTGGAACCAGGCGCTGAAATCCATCGGTTCCGGCGCCGGCGGTACCCCGATGTCGCCGAGATATCCGGTGCAGTACCGCGCTGGAATGTTCATGCAGCGGCATAGCGCAATCGCCAGATGCGTAAAATCACGACAAACGCCGGCCTGGTCGGTGAAGCCGCCATGGGCGGTCCGCAGCGAGTCGGCTTTCTGGTAGTCGAAGACGATATGATTGTGAACGAAATCGCAGATCGCCTGCACGCGCGCCCATCCAGGCGCGGTATTGCCGAATTTCGCCCAGGCGAAATCTCCAAGACGATCGGTATCGCAGTAGCGGCTGCCCAGAAGAAAAACGAGCACCTCGTCCGGCAGCTCCTTGATGTTGTGCTGCACAGCCTGCTCGGCGACCGCATCGGGCTCGCCGCTATCATAGATCTCGAAGGTGGTTGAGATCGTCGTCAGGCCCGAGGGCGCCTCGATCCTCGTGCAGGCGTTGCCGAAACCGTCGACGTAACCGCGTGCTTCGACGGAGCGATCAAAACCTATGATCTGTTCCGTCAGCAGATCGACACGGCGCGATGGGTGGATCTCGAGCGCCAACAGCATCGGTGTTGGCCGCGGACATTCATAGGTGAGGGTGAAACCCGCGCGGATCCGCATCGAGGCTCCGATTGGTGTCATTCAGCAACCGGGCAAACTCCGCGATGGCCAAACAGTTCCGGAAAACATAAGCGAGTGCTAATTTTATTGCGGACCGATGTCCTTGGCCACTTTTACCTCGACGGTCATTCCCAGAAAACTCGACGCGCTTCCCGAATAACTCCCGGAAAGAGGGATGGCTTGCTGGGGATGCCGAGCCACGGCCACCCTGATCAAATCCCGGTTGCCGACAATGCCATTGGTGGGGTCGAACTCGACCCAGCCGGCACCAGGCAGGTAGACCTGGCACCAGGCATGCGTCGAGCCGCCGCCAAGAACCGCCGCGCTGTCGCGGCTTGGCACATAGACGTAACCAGTCACAAAACGGGCGGCAAAGCCGAGCGAACGAACCGCTTCCATCATGAACAGCGCAAAGTCCCGGCATGTGCCGCGACGCAGGTGCAACGTCATCAGAGGCGGTTGCGTCCCTGGCTCGCTTCGACGGGAATACACAAAGCTCTCATGGATGGCGTAGCAAAGCGTCATCAACAAGTTGCCGGTCCCGGTGTGCCCTGCGGCATTGAGGAACTGTCGTGCCCACTTGCCAACCTCGTCACCGTCATCCTCGTATTGACGTTCCATCGTCTGGGAGAGATCGGCGGCTTCGTCCGGATCATAGGAAAACGGATAATGAAGCGCCGCCTCGTCAATACGGAAATCAGGCGCATGCTGCGGCGTGTGATCCAGCCGAATGTCTGTCGAAAAGCGCAGTTCGGTTGAGGGGCTCTCGAAGTCGATCACCGCCACGCAGTTTCCAAAAACGTCATGGATCCAGCGAACCTCTTTCGGTTCGGGGTCGACAAACAAGGCGTGGTCCAGAAGTCTTTGATCGAAACTATCGCGCGGCCTGAACATCAGCCGGTGCTCGCCGAACCTCACCGGTCGGCTATAGCGATAGAGCGTCGTGTGCTGGACTGAAAAGATCGGCATCAGCTTCCGACAAGTTTACCTGCGATGTTGGCGCAAGCATATACTCTTTTCCAGGGTCATCCGATGGTTCCTACTCGGAACTTGCCCGAACTGTTTCCGCTCTGAGCGACCCTGCCGGCAGCGGCCGCAAAAGTTCAGCCTCGGACCTCGTCAGGTGGATCCAGGCCGCCCAGTCCGATGGCCGCAGCACAACCACTTGCCGATTGTGATATGGCGCGACATCCGGGCCTGGATCGGTGGTCAGCATCGTGAAATTGGGCGGCTTGTTGCCGGCACCCTCGCGCCACAGCCCGGCAATCGCCATGAACGAATGGCCATTCAGCGTGAACCTGTGCTTGGCTTTTGGATACTTCGTTCCGGTGAATTCGAAGAATGCCGATGCGGGAACGAGACAGCGTTTGCTGTTGCCGAACTGTCGACCCTCCGAGCGAAAGTTGAATACAGGTCCGCCTTTTGGTCCGGCCGGCGGAAAGCCGAACGTCATCGACGCCAGTTCGATTGTGTCGCCGGCCGCGCGCATCACAGGCCCGGGGTCGTTGATGTGAATGTCATCCGCCTGCGGCAGATCCAGCTCGGTTTGGTGGCTGGGGATCTTGAGCGCCAGCGAAGCCATCATCCGGCAATACTCGGCCCAGGCGATATGCTGCTCGTAGTCATTGCACATGGAAGGCTCCGCACGCTCGATCGAGATCAGTTCAATGTAGCGTTTATCGGTTCGCGCCGATTGCTGGCGGACTTGCCGTCGCCCTATTTGGGCCGGCGTGCGGCAGCGATGGTCTGCAAGAGATTGATGCTGTTCATGTCGGGTTGACTGGATGCGGCAACAGCAAGTGCTGCAGCTTCGGCTATTTTCGCGACGTCGTCGCTGCTGATCGTTCCACGCTTTTCCAGCAGATTTACAAGTTCGACAACGAGAAGAAAGGCGTTCACGCCATATCGTTCGGCTTTGAGCTCGAACTCGCCCCGAGCCAACCTCTCCGCGTCTCCTTCAGCCCGTTTGTCCACGTGATCGCCCTCTACTTTTGCCGACAACCTATTAACGCTTAGCACGAATGGTTTAATCCTTCGAATTGGCCGCACCTTTCGCCAGTTGCCCGGGCTCGACACCGTGTCGCCGGTGGCAAGGGCACGGGTTCAGCTAAGGATGAGACCCGCCAATAGAACCGTAAGGATAAGGGACAGCACGACGGCAAGCAGCCCGCATGCCTCCAAGGTATTGGTTTGCCAAGGTTTCATCGGGCGCCTCCCGCCTGAATTCCTGTTTCGCGGAACAAACTTCATCTGGCACCAGATCGGACGCGGAGCCGGCTTGAATTTGTGTAAGCGCTCCCCTTCATCTGCCCGGAAGCGCAGATGAGCTGCGGCATCTCCACGGAACTCCGGAACACTGCCTGCGCGGCGCCGGCCTGCTTTTCATCGACGCGGGCCATCACCAGAACGACACCCTCTGCAATCTTCGGCTTGCCCGGCTTTTGGGCAAAATTGGCCAGCGTTCCGAGAAGCCCGCCGGCAAAGCCGCCCCACGCCGTACCGACCAGGGCCATGCCGGTCATCCCCGCAGGATCGATGCCCTGAGCTCCAAAAGCGCCAAAGCCGGCTAGCAGACCGGCCGCCGCGCCAACGACGGCACCGACCCCCGGACCCCGCCAGAGAGCGCTCATCTCATCCTTGTAAGATCCGACAACGCTAATCGGTTCATTGTTGTCGTTGTAAGATCCGACGACACTGATCTGCCGGCGACGAATCCCGGCCGCCTGAAGCGCGGCGACGGCCCGTGCTGCCTGGGCATGGGAATCGAACAGTCTGCTGATCGTTTGCATTTACACCCAAGCCCGCCGTTCGTTCGGAGCGTCGGGCCCTCTCCTCCCTGGCATTGAGCTCTTCGCTGGCACGCATCTTCATCGCGCCAAGACTCACCACAACGTGAGCCAGCTGGAGACGTTCCTGTGCCGGGGCTTCGGTCCATTCCTGGAGCGTCTTGCTTAGGACCTAAGTCTGACCTGCTTGAGAGCAGCGGTCAGTGAGGCCACGCCGACCGGGGAGTGGCTGTCGGGTCGAAGAGAGGCTACCGCAGACCCAAAAAGCTCAAAATGGCGATTACGATCACGATGGCGCCGACCAGCCAGATAATGTTGTTCATGCTTACGCTCCTTCGCCTCCGGGCCGGGCACACCCCGGGGCGAAGCCCGCCACGCGAGTAGAACATTAGATGTGGCTAAAGGTTCTCTCGCGGGCCTCGCTGTCGAAAGGGCCCGCCGCACCAGTCGGCACGGCGGGCGACGCAGAGTTTCACCGGGTGGTGAGCAGCAGACGGCGTTGCCTCCAAGGCTCAGCGGACGCTTCGGGACCAGTCATCTACCTGGCGCTCTGCCTCTTCCTTGGCGATCCCATATCGCTCCTGGATCCGTCCTAAGAGCTGGTCTCGGTTGCCCTCGATCCGATCAAGATCATCGTCGGTGAGGTCCCCCCACTGCTCTTTCGCCTTGCCTTTGAACTGTGTCCATTTTCCCTTGATTTGATCCCAGTTCATATGTTCCTCCTTGCTTCCTGCGTGTTGTGGGCCCGCACTAAAGCGGAGCGCGGACCGATCGAGCATTTCGATCCAAACACCGAGAGGGATATCTGTCGGTGACGAATGAAGATTAGCAGCCGCTAAAAGTTCCGGGGCCGGCGCAAAAAGCCCGCCGTGCCTTCGGATGAGGGGACTTTGCCCAGATGAAGGTCGGCGCGACGCCATCCTATCCTGTTGAAGTCGCTGAGCTTCTCGCTGGGTGGCTTTGGCTGGCAAGCCTCGAAAGACTGCCCAGCAGCATTGTTCTGTCCTTGCCGATCATCAGCACGCCGCTGTCGGGTGCCAACAGTGCCGAGAACGGCAGCATCGCCGCGCCGATCGGTGAAGCCTCGGGGCCGAATTGTCCCGATACGATTTCCGGCGCCACGATGCCGATGGCGCTGATCCTGTTGAACTGGGTCTGCACCTTTGCCAGCAGCTCGAGATGGATCGGCCGCGGCAGGATGCTGTCGAGAACGATCGCCTCGATATCGATGACCGAGGTGATGGCGATGATCGCCTCGACCAGCGCATTGGCACAATCGTCGATCCATTCGGACAGCGGCTCGCGCGCCCCCGGCGGCAAGGGATCCAGTTCGCGCACACGATTGATCTCGATGCCGCGCGATTTGAGATGATTGACCAGCACATAGATCGAGGCGCGATGCAGCAGACTTTGGTAACGCGCCGGCTTGGCCGCGACCGAATCGAGGCTTGAGGGCGAAACCGGCAAAGGACCGAGCGCGGCGCTGTTGCCGTGCGGACCGGTATGGACCTTGCCGCCTTGCACCAATCCGCCGCCGACAAAGGTGTCGATCGAAATATGCATGAAGTCGCGGAACCGCGCGCCGGTCCCCTGGATGAGTTCGGCGAGTGCGGCCGATGACGCGTCGTTTTCCACGAAGACCGGGGTCTTCGGTTTTGTGGCGAAGAATGTCGTCAGATCGATTGCTTCCCAGCGGCTACCGAGGTCATCGGGAAAGCCGAGTTCCTCGCTCCAGCCGCCGAGGAAATATGGCGAGGCGATGCCGACACCGACGATGCTGGCATCGCCAAGCCCCTCGACCAGCTTGTCGAAATTGGCCAGCGACATGTTGCCGGCCTTGAGCACCATGTCGGGATCCGGAAAGCGATATTCGTGCGACTCGCGCGAGCGGACCTCGCCGGCGAAGTCGACGAGGACGGCTTCCAGCGCGCGCCGGCCGATCTTGATGCCGGCGCTGTAGATGCGCTCCGGTGTAAGCCGGTAGAGAGTGGACGGCGATCCACGTTGCCCGAACCTTTTTCCCACTTGCTTTACGAATCCGGACGACTCCAGCCCGTCGACAATGGTGGCGACCGCGGCCGGCGTCAGATTTGCGGCGCGCGCCAGGTCGGACTTGGATGCCTCCTTCAGGCGGCGGATGGCATCAAGCACGAAGCGCTCGTTGTAATGCCGAACCTTGACCGAATTGCTGCCTTTTCCGGACAAAACCGGCGCCTCCCCATTCATTCTCGCGGAGCCACTCTGGCCGCCTGCAGCTTTGAAGCTGCTGCGGTCGAGCACTTCAGCTGCACCCGTGCGCGACGCGACAGTGCCCTTCGGGGCCATGGAAGTCAATTTTCCAGTTGCGGCGTTAAGCCATTTAATATAGCAAATTTAAAAAACAGGACCAGGGAGGAAGGGTGCTGCACTTGGGCGCATTAGGCGAAGCCGATGCCATAGTGAAGAGCGACGTGGCTGTCCCCGTCGCCCTGGTTCAGGCGACAAAGGCCTTCGGCGGCACGATTGCCCTCAAGGACGCGTCCTTCGAATTGCGCTCAGGCGAGGTGCTGGCTCTGCTTGGCGAAAACGGCGCCGGCAAGAGCACCTGCGTGAAGCTGCTGGCCGGCGTGTATCTTCCTACCGGCGGCCATATCGAAGTCGATGGCAAGCCTGCGGTCTTCCATTCGCCGCACGACGCCCAGGCTGCCGGTATCTCGGTCATGCACCAGCATCCCGGTCTTTTTCCGGATCTTTCGGTGGCGGAAAACATCTATCTCGGCCATATGCCGCGCGACCGCTTCGGCGGCATCGACAACGCCGCCATGTTTGCCGGCGCCCGCAAGGTGCTGGCGACGGTCGGCCTCGACGTGCCGGCCGAAACACGGCTCGGAACGTTGCGCACCTCCGAACAGCAACTGGTCGAGATCGCCCGCGCCTTGTCGCTCGACGCGCGGGTGCTGATCATGGACGAGCCGACGGCCGCCCTGTCGCAGCGCGAGGTCGAGCGGCTGTTCACCGTCGTCGCCGATCTGCGGCTGCATGGCGTGGCGATGATGTTCGTCGGCCACCGCATGGACGAGATCTTCCGCATCGCCGACCGCATCGCGGTGCTGCGCGACGGGCGCCTCATTGGCGTCAAGCCGAAGGCCGAGCTTGGCCGCGCCGCCGCCATCGGCATGATGGTCGGCCGCGAGGTGACCGACCTCTATCCGGAAAGAAACCACGCCACCGGCGCGCTGGTGCTGGAGGCGAGGGGGCTTTCGCACGCCGGCGGCTTTTCCAACATCGACCTCAAGCTCCACGCCGGAGAGGTGCTCGGGCTCGGCGGCCTGGTCGGCAGCGGGCGGACCGAGATCGCGCGCGTGCTGTTCGGCATCGAGCAGCCGGATGCCGGCGAAATCCTGATCGACGGCGAAGCTGTGCGCTTCGCATCGGCACGCGACGCGATGGATGCGCGCATCGCCTATGTCTCGGAAGATCGCATGGGCCAGAGCCTGGTGATGGATTTTTCTATCCTCGACAACGCGGTGCTGCCCGTCCTCGACAAGGCAGCTCGCTCCGGCTTCTACGGCACGGACCGCGCGATCGATCTGGTTTCGGACTGGCTGAAGCGGATGAAGCTTCGCTTCTCCGGCTACGGGCAGCCGGTAAAGGAACTGTCCGGCGGCAACCAGCAGAAGGTGGTGTTGGCCAAATGGCTGCGCACCGAGCCGCGCGTCCTCATCCTCGACGAGCCGACGCAAGGCATCGATGTCGGCACCAAGGCGGAAGTGCATGCGATGATCGCCGATCTTGCCGCACAGGGCATGGCTATCATTCTGATCTCCTCGGAAATGCCCGAGCTCATCGGCATGTGCGACCGCATCATCGTCCTGCGCGAAGGCCATCGGACGGCCGAATTTGCCAGGGGCGAAGCCACCCAGGAAAAGGTGCTGGAAGCAGCTACGAAGGCCGGTGAAAGCGCCGGCCCGGCAGCGCAGGGCGCCAGCGAGGAGAACAGAAAAGGACCGCTCGACATACTGAAGCGGCGGGAGTTCGGCCTGCTCGCCGCGATGCTGGCGGTCGCCATCCCGGTTACCATTATCAACCCGCGCATGGTGAGCGCGGCAAACCTGACCGCCGTGTCGATGGATGCCGCCCTGTTGGTAGTCGCAGCACTCGCTCAGATGCTGGTGCTGATCACCCGCAACATCGACCTTTCGATCGCCGCGGTGATTGGCCTGTCGGCTTACATGGCGGCCAGCATGGTCCAGGCCTATCCAGGGCTCGACATCGGCATCGGCCTCGTAACCGCATGCGCGGTCGGTGGTGTCGCTGGCCTGATCAACGGCCTCGTCGTCACCAGGGGAAAGATCCCGGCCATCGTCGTCACGCTGGCCTCGATGTCGATCTTCCGCGGCTTCAACTCGATCTGGGCAGCCGGCGACCAGATCAGCGCCGACGAAGTAACGCAAGCCTGGCTCGACATGACCGGCCTGAAGATCGCCGGCGTGCCGCTGATCGTCGTCATCGCGATCGTTATCCTGTGCTTGGGTTACGTGCTGCTCTATCGCACGGCCATCGGGCGCGAATTGTTCGCCGCCGGCTCCAATCCGGACGGCGCGCGTCTTATCGGCATCCCCGTCGACCGGCGCATTCTGCTGGCCTTTGGCATGGCCGGCCTGCTCGGCGGCTTGTGCGGCGCGCTGTGGGCATCCCGCTATGCGACCATCGATGCCCGCGTTGCGCTCGGGTTCGAACTCACCGTGATCGCGTCGGCGGTGGTCGGCGGCGTCGCCATCCGCGGTGGTTCGGGCACGCTGCTCGGCATCATCCTCGGAGCGCTCACGCTGCTGGTCATCAAGAACGGGCTGACGCTGGTGCGCGTCGACCCGCTGTGGCTGCAGGGCGTCTACGGCCTGGTGATCCTGGTCGCCATCGGCATCGACGCCTTCATCGTGCGGCGCGCGGAGCAGGCAAGACAGGCGAGGGCGAGATGAAAAAGTTCCTTCGTTCGATCGACTTCTGGGATCTGCTGCTGGCGACCTCTTGCGCGGCCATCTTCCTCTATGCGGCGATCTTCGTGCCGAATTTCGCTTCCGGCTTCAATCTCTCGCAACTGGCCGCCAGCGCCTCGGAAAAGGCATTGCTGATCCTGCCGATGACGCTGCTCATCATCACCCGCGAAATCGACCTGTCGATCGCCTCGGTGCTGGCGCTGACGTCCGTCGTCTTTGGTTTGCTGGTCCAGGCCGGCGTGCCGACGCTTGCCGCAATCCCGCTGACGCTCGTCGCCGGCGGCCTGCTTGGCGCTTTCAACGGCTATCTGGTCTCGCGCCTTGGACTGCAGTCGCTGGTTGTGACGCTCGGCACCATGGCGCTCTATCGAGGCATTGGCTACATCCTGCTCGGCACCGGTTCGGTCAACATCCTGCCGCCTGCGGTCGTGGATTTCGGCATCAACAACCTGCCGGGCACCGAGATACCGTGGACCATCGTGCCCTTCCTGGTGCTGGCGCCGATGTTTGCGATCGTGCTGCAGAAGACGCCGACCGGCAAGCGCATCTACGCGCTCGGCGGCAGCCCCGAAGTGGCGCGCTATTCCGGCATAAACACGCGCCGGATGGTCCTGAACCTGTTCGTCGTCTCGGGCGTCGTCGCCGCCATCGCCGGCATCGTCTATACTGCGCGCCTCTCCAACGCCCGCGCCAACAATGCGCTCGGCATGGAGCTCGACGTCATCACCATCGTGCTGCTCGGCGGCGTCAGCGTCTTTGGCGGCAAGGGCCGCCTGACCGGCGTCATGCTGGCGTTGGTCCTGATCGCCATCATCCGCAATGTGCTAGCGCTCAACCAGATCGGTGGCGACGCACAGGGCATGATCATCGGCCTGCTTCTGATCGGCTCGCTGCTGGTCGGCAATTACTGGCGCTCCACACAGGAGATGCTCAGCAGATCCCGCGCAATGCGCGAGACCAAGGGGTGATCTCGGGCCCCTTCCTTCAAGCCCGAATTTTAAACGGAGGAGTCACAATGAAAGCGTTTAGATTAGCCCTGCTCGCATCCGCGGTTCTGCTCGCGCCAACCTCGCTGGCGTTCAGCCAGGAATGCGCCAAGGAACCCGTAACGGTCGGTTTCCTGCCCAAGCTCGACACCGACCCCTACTTCAAAGTGGCCTTTGGAGGCGCACAAGAGGCAGCCAAGGAAATTGGCGGCACCGCTACGCAGGTCGCCCCATCGCAGGCGACTGCCGAGGCGCAGATCGAATTCATCAACAGCCTCGTGTCGCAGAAGGTTGGGGTCATCGCAATTGCCGGCAACGACGCCAATGCCGTCGCGCCTGCGCTGAAGCGCGCCGTTCAGCAGGGCGTCAGGGTGATTTCGTATGACTCCGATGTGGCCGCCGATGCCCGCGCGGTGTTTGTCAATCAGGTGAAGGGCGACAGTCTCGCCGAGATGATGCTGGAAAGTGCATTCGCCCTCAGCGGCGGTGAAGGCGAATTCGCGATCCTGTCGTCGACGCCGACGGCGACCAACCAGAACGCCTGGATCGACTTCATGAAAGCAAAGATGGCTGCCGAGCCGAAGTTCTCCAAGATGAAGCTGGTGCAGGTGGCCTATGGCGAAGAAAGCGAACAGATCAACCAGCAACAGGCGTTGGCGCTGGTCCAGGCGTTTCCCGATCTCAAGGTGATCATCGTCCCGGCAGGAATTGGCCTTCCGGCGGCCGCGCGTGCACTCGAGGAGGCGGGCATGATCGGCAAGGTCAAGCTGACCGGCCTCGCGCCGGCCACTCTGATCTCGAAATACATCAAGGACGGAGCGGCTCAGGATATCTGGTGGAACGTCACCGATCTTGGCTATCTTACCTATCAGACAGCCCAGGCGTTTGCGCAGTGCAAGATCACCGGCAAGGAGGGTGAGAAGTTCACAGCCGGCCGGCTCGGCGAATACACGATTGGCGCCGGCGGCGAACTGATCCTTGGTCCGGCCAAGATCGTGACCCCCGACAATCTGGCCGAGTTCAAGTTCTGATCCTGTAGCGCTCAAGCTCCGGCGGGGCGCCGGGTCCATCCGGCGCCCTTCCCTAAAACCTCTCGAATGAAAACAGTGCGGGGACGGCAATGAACATATTGCTTGCAGGCGAGACCTTTGCGGCGACGACGTCGGTCGCCATCGGCAGTGATGTGCTTACAAGTGCGACCTCGACAAATGGCGCGACGGCCTTCAATGCCGCGCTGGCCGCCGAAGGCATCGCCGTCACGCAGATCGGCGGCGAGCGCTGCGCCGCGGAATTTCCCTATGACCTCGATGCGCTCGCCCAATACCAGGCGGTGGTGATCTCCGATGTCGGCGCGCTGACATTGCTGGTCACGCCGGATGCCCGCGCTGGGCGTGTCGGCGTCAACCGCCTCGATGTGCTCAAGGCCTATGTCGAAGCTGGCGGCGGGCTGATGCTGGCCGGCGGCTACATGGGCTTTCAGGGCATGTTCGGGACGGCGCGGTTCCACGACACCCCGGTCGAGGACGTGCTGCCGGTCCGCTGCCTGCCCTTTTGCGACGGCATGGAGGTGCCGCAAGGCCTGCAGGCCTCCATCCTGCAGTCGTCGCACCCGATTTTTTCCGGGGTCGAGGGGCCGTTGCCGCCGATCCTCGGCATGAACAAGCTTGAATTCAGGCGCGACGGTTCGTGCCAGCTTCTGGCGACCTGCCATTATCGCGGCACCGACTGGCCGCTCCTTGCCGTTGGCAGCCATGGCCGCGGCCGAACGATTGCCTGGGCAACCGATATCGGCCCGCATTGGCTCTCGCAGGATTTCCTCGGATGGCCGTTCTACGGAAAACTGATGGCGAACATGGTCCGTTGGCTCGCCGGCAATGAATGAGAAAGCCGGATACCGGGTTTGACCAGTGCGGTTGCCCAATCCTCAACGAAAGGCGAGGCCATTAACCATGCGTTTCAGGACGGAAGTGGCTCATAGACTGAAACCCCGACATATCGATCGTATGAGCCACGATCTTTCTCAGGAAGCTTGTCTCGGGTTACGCGCAATGTGAATCCCCCATGCAAGTGCCCCTCGTCGAGAACCATCCAATCGAAAATATCGTCGCCTTCAAATGCAAGTCGCTGGCCGACCTGATGCCATTTCTGAAGCTCGGGTGGCACCTCGAAAAATGTACCCGAAAATAGCCGCTCCTCGGCATGATAGTGCACGGCGGTAAGCCAAAGGAAAAGAAAGCAGTCCTCCCCAAGACGTTCTTCGTCGGGATCGCGAAAGCGAAGCTTCGCAGAACACAGGGCATCTGCATTCCTCTCTATATGTTCGATAAATGTCGGCACACTCGCAAGCGCTCGGTCGTAAGCAGCCAGGAAGGGGGGGTCTGTTTGCGAGTTAGCCACGAAGAGTGGCTCATCCCGCGGTTCGTCGAATTTATCGTTCGATTGAGATTTTTCGCTCATAAAAGACCTCTTGGAGTAATTTTGAAAGCTCGACGACCTGCGAGATCAATCGCTCTTCCCACATCTGCGTTCGCTGCTCATCGGAAAGCACTCGCGAGGCGGTGTCGCAGCATCAGCCGAAGAGCCCTCTCACGCCACCGACCAACCGCCGTCCACCAATATATTCGCCCCCGTAATCAGCGACGCTGCCGGCGAGGCGAGGAACACGACGGTGCCCGCGACGTCGATCGGGTCGCCGATGCGGCCGAGCGGGATGTGGCCGAGCACATGCGCATGGAACTTCGGATCGTCGAGCGAAGGCCGCGTTCCGTCGGTCCAGATGAAGGTCGGCGCGACGCTGTTGACGGTGATCTTGTGCTGCGCCCATTCGGCGGCCAGGCAGCGCGTCAAATGGTTGATCGCCGCCTTGGTCATGCAGTAGATCGCCTCGCCCTTCAGCGTCACCGTGCCGGCCTGCGAGCTGATGTTGATGATGCGCCCGGATTGTTGCACGATCATCAGCCGTGCGACCGCCTGCGTGGTGAAGAACGTGCCCTTGAGGTTGACGTTGACGGTGAGGTCGAAATCCTCTTCCATCACGTTCTCGGCCAGGTTTTCTGGCCCGAGCCCGACATTGTTGACGAGAACATCGATGCGGCCGAAGGCGGCGTGGGCATCGGCGACGGCCTTTCGCACCGTTGCCAGGTCGGTCAGATCCATTTGCAAGGCAAGCGCGCGCCGGCCCATGCGTTCGATCTCGGCGGTGAGATCCGCGCCGTCGGCAGTGTTGCGCACGCCGACGATCATGTCGGCGCCCGAGCCGGCGCAGGCGAGTGCGCAGGCGCGGCCGATGCCGCGCGAGGCGCCGGTAACCAGCACCACCTTGCCGGCCAGATCGAATTTCGGCGTGAACTCATTTGTCATGCAGTTCCACCTTCTTCTTCAAATCGGACCGGCTGCCGTGTCGAACCGAATAGGCTCGCGTGAATTCGGCGCCCAGCAAAAATACCTCGGCCGAATAATAGACCCATAACAGCACGACGAGCAGGGCACCGGCTGCGCCGTATGACGAAGCGATGGCGCTGGTTCCGATATACCAGCCAATCAGCGACTTGCCGATGGTGAACAGAAACCCGGTTACGACCGCGCCGATGCCGACATCGCGCCATTGCAGGCTGCGGTCGGGCAGCACCTTGTAGATTGCGGCAAACAGCAGCGTGATCAGGGCAAACGAGACAATCCCGTTGATGGCGCTCAGGATGATGGTGCCAAACGGCAGATAGGCATTGATGACCTCTCCGAGCGCCGAAATTGCAGCGCTTACGACCAGCGACACCAGAAGCAGGAAGCCGAGCGCCGCGACCAGGCCCAGGCTTGCAATGCGTGCCCGCACCAGCCGTGAAATCGATGCTCCGCTCGATTGCACCTTCCAGATTTCATTCAGCGCAAGCTGCATTTCGCCGAACACGCCGGATGCGGCAACGAACAGCGTGACCAGCCCCAGAATGCTGGCAACGATTCCCGTTTTTTTCTGCGAGGCGTTTTCGATCGTCGCTTGCAGGAGCTCGGCACTTTGCGGCCCCATCAGGCCGGCGATCTGGGCCGAAAGCGCGAGTTGCGCCGCCTCGTGCCCGAAGGCCATGCCGGCGATTGCGACAACGATAAGCAGGATCGGCGCAAGCGAAGTCGTGGCATAAAACGCTATCGCCGCCCCACGGCTCAGCGCATTGTCGTTGACGAAGCCGAGGATGCTCTGCCTGAGGAGTACCCAGCCCTCCGTCGCCAAGTTCCACATGTGGGCCTCGCATGCTTGTCATTAAACAAGTAGCGGCGAGATAGAGGTGGGCGAGGGGTAGTAGGGCCGGAAACGGGCGCAAGCAGGACGGCTGCTGCGGTGCGGAACTTTGATGTCGGCGGGACAGAGGCGGCGCGAAGGATCGCTACTGAGCGGCATTGCAGAGCCCATGACAACAACACGTCTTGCCCAAACAGTTGCCACGCGTCGGCCATCATGCTGCCCGCAAGCAGAAGGCGATGGCCGAAGAAGCTATTGCCGCCTGCCAGCATGCGCTCGTCATCTTTCGGGATGGCAAGATGGGCGACCTTGCCGCCGGCTCTGAAAAAAACCTTGCCGAGGCGCAGGCGTTGCTGGCCGAATTGCGGTAGCCCGCGAGAAAACCGACGCAGCCCCTTTCGTTGATCCGCTCACCCCTTATTGTGTAAGGCTATTGGACGCGCTCACGATCCAACCAATGGAACTGTGACAGTCGTCCCATAATTTATCGGATACCGATCGAAGTACGGGAACTCGATAACGAAAGCATACCTGGCCGTGAGATGGGCCATGCGAAAGCCGCCGCTTGGCGCGTCGATTGCTATTGTTACATCGACGTCGCTCAATCCCAAACTCAGCAGTTTCGCTGTGGCTAGGGCTTCTATTTCGGCTTCAGTCAGCGAGTTCTTCATTTGCAGCGCACGTGAGGACGTTTCCAGCGTATACCGAACACTCGACATGGCATTCAGAGCCCAGCCGAATGCGAAAACGCCGATCAAAAGCATTATCAGAAAAGGCGCGATTAGCGCGAACTCCAATGCAGCTCCGCCTGATGCATCACGCGTGAAAGCTCTCCTTTTAGCGGACACGAATCACCTGTTGATGATTGAGCCCGCGCGTGAACTCGCCAAAACTGAAGGGCGCTGACCAGGTGGCTGTCGCCTGTATTACAACGAATACCGAGGGAACTTTCAAAGTGTCGCACAGGATAGACGGATCGGCCACGATGTTCCCGCACATGTATTTCCGGCTCAGTGTCACCTGCGCGTCATCAGGACGGTTTTCCCAGCTCGAAAGAGCGACGGCCTGGGTAGCTGCATCGTTGACTGCTCCTTGCATCACGAGGTTCGCCGCCGTTTTCACGCCTGCACGCATCGACAACGCGCTTGATACAAAAGACCAGCCGTCAATGATGGCAAGAAGTACCAGGCAAAGGATCGGCACAACCAGCGCAAACTCTACCGCAGCAATACCCGAATCGCTCCGGAAGATCCGGACTGATAGCCATTCCACGAACATTACTCGACAAGCTGAACGGTTTGCGTGGCCGGAATGTCTCGCATTCCAAGGCTGGTGCAATCCTGATTGACGTTCGCGTTGCCGGACCACTGCACGGTACTGGCGACGACCTGAGTGCAACCACCTTTGCCCGAGAAATTGCCGAGGTAATTGACATCCTGTGTTGGAAAATACAAAGCGCCGGTCAAAAGCGAATCTGCCGTGCCATTAAACGTGTTCGATCCAGTCAGGTTAGCTTTGTCGCCGTAAAACAGCACCCCCGAATAGGTGCCTGACGTCGGTGCGCTGAGCTTGACGGTGGCCGTGCCGTTCATGCTGACGCCGGAGCTGCCGGCCAGATAGATGATGACTCCCTCGCCTGAAATATTTGCATTCGAGTTCGCTTTGAAATCTCCTCCCTGAATGACGTATACCCCGGGCGAGAGCGTTACATTGCCGCTCAAGCTGAGCCCCCTGCAGTATGTTCCAGGTTGCAACGTCGACTGATTGCTGTTTTGACAGGGGTTCGTGGCCGGTGGCGCCGGCAAGTCGGCAAAAGGATCGGCAGCGGGCAACGCCTGGGTTATCGGGCTGGCGCACACGGTCGTCACGGGGTTGCTCAACGAAACACCGCCTGCCGATATCAGGCAATCGACCTGAAGGCTTGCCGATCCCTGAAGCTTGATGGCGTCCGCGGCTATCGAATTCGACATCACGACGCAGCCGGTCAGTTTGAGGTTCGAACTGCCTGAAAAGAGCGCCGCTTTCGGAGCGGAAGGATTGAGCACCGTAAGGCAGGCCTTTGAAGCATCCGTGATAAGAGCCACCGCCCTTGCCTGTGCGCCAACCGCGTTTTGAGTGAATATCGACGTAAAAAACCGATCGAGGTTCTGGTGAACGATCACCTCAACCGCTTTTTTCCCGACATTTGGACCGGCTGACGGGGGCGTGAAGATCTCGATTGTACCTGCTGACGGTTTCCAGCCGTTCGTGGTCGCTGACGTTGTCGCGGCGGAGACAATCGTTGGCTTGTCGGATCCTGAAACCTTTTCCAAAGCGCCAGCATAGGCTGCCGCATCCGCCACCGCTTGTAGCTTCAGGCCGCTGTAATACCAGTAGGAAGTCTCAACGCCGAGACCCGCGCCGCCGACGACAATCGGCAGAGACAGGGCAAAAATAGTAGCAACGTTGCCACTCCTGCCGGTTCGTCGCATGCGGAAAAAACGCCTGAAGATACGGGCACGCCAGTCCATTCCTCATTTAAGTCGGGATGCATAAAAGAATGACTAAGAATTTCCGTCCATTTCTTGGCTGTGATCCATTCAAACGGCGCTTAGCGGTTCTGCTCCACTCGTTTCGCCGGTTGAATCGGTGCCCTGAGAGGCTTTTCTAAGATCTGAGAACGCGGACGTTGGCCCAACAGGACCGTCGGTAACACTTTGGCTGGGTGCATTGTCTTCACAGGAACCAATCCGATTTTGGGGCCAAGCGCAAGAAAACGCCGCCGGCGGCCGGTTTCGTTGGCAAACCGTTACCGTTCCCTGCTATTCCCGCGTCCTGATGCATGTTGCCCAAGTGCGCAGTCGTTTTGGGATAACGACATGCATAAAAACAAAGACTTAAAGCAGTGGACGCTCCAGCATGACCAATGTCGCCTTGACCGGGCTTGCCGGCGATCTTGCCAAGCGCGCCGCGGAAGGCCGCCCGGTGCGTATCGGCGTCATTGGTTCGGGCGAGATGGGCACCGACCTGGTGACGCAAGGCATGCTGATGCCGGGCATTTCGGTCTGCGCGATCTCGACCCGCCGTCCACATACGGCGCGTGACGCCATCCGCATCGCCTATGGTGACGAGGCGATGGCACGGGAGGCCGATACGCCTTCGAAGGTCAGCCAGGCGATCGAAAGCGGAAAGATCGCCATCACCTCGAACGAAATACTGGTCACCAATCCACTTATCGATGTCGTCATCGATGCCACCGGCAAGCCCGGCGTCGCCGCCGATTTCGACCTGATGGCGATGCAGCACGGCAAGCATCTGGTGATGATGAATGTCGAGGCCGACGTCACCATCGGGTGCTATCTGAAGCAGCAGGCCGACCGGCTCGGCGTCGTCTATTCGGTCGGTGCCGGCGACGAGCCGTCGAGCTGCATGGAGCTGATCGAGTTCGCCTCGGCGCTCGGCTACACCATCGTTTCGGCCGGCAAGGGCAAGAACAACCCTCTCAACCACGACGCCGTTCCCGACGACTACCGCGAGGAAGCGCTGCGCCGCAACATGAACCCGCGCATGCTGGTCGAGTTCGTCGACGGCTCGAAGACCATGGTTGAGATGTGCGCCATCGCCAACGCCACCGGGCTGGTACCCGACATTCCTGGCATGCACGGCCCCAAGGCCGACCGCGACGAGCTGGTCAAGGTGCTGATCCCGCGCGAGCATGGCGGCATCCTGTCGAAGAAGGGCGTCGTCGACTACACCGTCGGCAAGGGTGTGGCGCCCGGCGTCTTCGTCATCGTCGAGGCGACGCATCCGCGCATCATCGAGCGCATGGACGATCTGCATATCGGCCACGGCCCCTATTACAGCTTCTTCAGGCCCTACCATCTGACCTCGCTGGAAGTGCCGCTGACGGCGGCCCGTATCGCGCTTTACGGCAAGCCCGACATGGTGCCGCTGCCACGGCCGGTGGCCGAGGTCTGCGCCGTGGCCAAGCGCGATCTGGCGGCAGGCGAGACGTTCGATGCGATCGGCGAGACCTGCTACCGCTCCTGGACCATGACCGTCGAACAGGCCCGCGCCCATCGCGCCGTGCCGGTCGGCCTGCTCGAAGGCGGCAAGGTGCTGAAACAGGTGCGGAAAGGCGAATTGCTCACCGCCGACAATGCCGCGCCCGACCCCACGACCAGGTTATTCGCCTTGCGCCGGCTGCAGGACGAGATGCTGTATGGGGCGTGAGGCTCTCGACCGGTGAGCCGTCGCAATGGCCTCCGGCCGAGCGCACTGGCGTTGTCATGACGAATTCTCTATATTGTAGTGACGATGAAGGCGGAGGCGATTACATGAATCTTCAGATGATTACATGAATCTTCAGATCAGGGACCCGCGCGCACGCGAACTGGCGCGAGAGCTTGCTGCCAAACGCAAGATTTCGATGACAGAGGCGGTCATCGAGGCGCTTGAATCCGAATTGAGGCGGGAAAGCGGACGCATTCCCCTGGCGGAGCGGCTCGCTGCCATTGCCAAGGACTTCAAGGCCAAGGCAGGCCAGGGCGGTCGGGCTGTCAACAAGGATGAGATCGACGAAATGTGGGGGCATTCCTGATGTTCGTCGACACCTCCGTGGTTGTCGCGATTCTTTCAGGAGAAGAGGATGCCGGCGAGTGGAGCAACCGCATCGAGGCAGCGCCAGCAAGGATAACTTCGGCTCTAGTCGTGCTTGAAGCGGCGATGCGGCTTTCGACGATGCTTGCCGTGCCACCGGTTGTCGCCGGAGATGCGATAGAGGCGTTTCTTCGCGAGGCTGAAATCGAAATTGTGCCGATCGACGCCAGCGATGCCAAGCTCGCGTTCCAGGCATTTTCAGACTACGGAAAGTGGCGCGGACATCCCGCCCAGCTCAACTTAGCCGACTGCCTTTCTTATGCCTGCGCAAAAAGTCATGGCTCCGCATTGCTCTACAAGGGCAACGACTTTTCGCGTACCGATCTCGCGTAATCCGCAATCGGCTATTACTTCCCCAGCTCTATCGACCGCAGCCGCGCCGCTTCCACCGCCTCGGTGAGCAGGCGCGTCAGCCGGTCCTCGCCCATCAAAACGGCAAGCGCGGCAGCCGTCGTGCCGTTGGGGCTGGTCACCTGCTGCCTGAGCACGCCCGGCTCCTCGCCGCTTTCGGCGGCCAGCGATGCGGCGCCGTAGACCGTCTGCATGGCCAAGAGTTTGGCAGTCCCGGTCGGCAGGCCAGCCTTCTCGGCGGCCACGGTCAGCGCTTCGATGAAATGGAAAATATAGGCCGGCCCCGACCCGGAGACTGCCGTCACCGCATCCATCAGGCCCTCGTCGTCGATATCGGCCACTTGCCCGCTTGCCGAAAGCAGGTCGGCGACAAGGCGTTTGGTGTCGTCGGAAACCAGCCTGTTGGAAAACACCACCATCATGCCCTTGCCGATCGCCGCCGGCGTGTTGGGCATGCAGCGCACGATCGGCGCGCGGTCGCCGAGAATACCTTCGAACGTAGCGACCGGTGTCCCGGCGGCGATGCTGAGGAAGGTGGTTCGGCCATCGTTGAAGCGGATGTAGCCAGCCGTCACGTCGCGGATCACCTGAGGCTTCACCGCAATGACGACGAGGGTCGGCACGGCGTCCGCCGGGATCGTGCCAGCATCCGCGGCAGCAGCGCAGCCCAGTGCTTCGGCACGCTTGCGCAACTCGGCATTGGGCTCGACCACGAACACCGCAGCCGGAGCGAGCTTGCCGGCTTTCAGCCAGCCCGAGAGCATGGCGTAGCCCATATTGCCGCAACCGGCGAGAACAAGCCTGATCGTCATCGAAAGCCTCCCATAGAGATGGCTTCCCATAGACGTTCGCGGCAGGGCGGGGAAGCCCCTGTTGGGACTGTGATCAGGCGGAATCCCGGACTGCGATCGGTCGCAACGATACTTGCTCAGGCCAGCAACACCACCATCATCAATGAAGAAATCGCCGAGACAGATGTTCTCCTTGCGGTTGGGATGCGCATGTAGTCGCGCAGCGGCGGGGGCGGCCAATTAACCTTTTATTTCCTATGCCTGTTTAGCATCGGTTAACCAGTGGGCGGTCGCTACATCCCAGCCCGAGGGGAAAGCTCCAGGAACCATGGCTTACAGGGATAATCGTGAACACTGCAGGAACGAGCGGTCCTTGCTGTCGCTCGTCGAAGCGGTGCGCGCCGAGGACGAAGCATCGCTGGTTTCGCTAGAGGACCGCGCAGGCCGGTCATGGCGCGAGGCCGCCACACGCCATCGTCTCGCCCGCTCGCGCCGCGAGGCGCGCTCCAGCCCCATCCTCTCGGCGGCCGCCGGCTCAAGCCAGCCCCATCCTGATGAGCCAGAGGGCGGCACCATACTGACGGAAGAGGCTGCAGCTGCCGATGTATTTTTCGACCCCGCTGGCTCCCTTGGCGGCCTCGATGCCGGTTCCGCTGATCGCGCCGCGTACCGGGCAGCACCGCCTCCCGCTCCGTCGGTCGAGGTCGCGCGCACCAAACGTCCAGGCGCGATCGGTGCCGTGTTGTCGGCGCTGCGCAGACTCGTGCCCGGCAGAGCGCCGGAGGAGATGACGTCCGGCGAGAATTCCGCCCCCACAAATTCCAGCGCAGCCATGCCGCCCGCCTTCTATCCACAGCCGCATTATGCCGGACAGGCACCTTATCCGCAGCAACCCGCGCCGCCGCATTCGGCCTATACTGAGGCCTGGTCGACGGAGGCAAATCAGGCTTCGGAAGCCGCCGATCAGCAAAGCCAGATCGAGGAAATCCGCGCCAGCCTGCTCGAATTCCGCGAGGCGGTTCGCGAGCTCACCGAAAACCGCACGCGTCGCCGCTATTTCTGAGCGTCGAATAAAACATGCCGGTTTCGAGTTAACGGCATGAGACGGCGCATTGGCGGGATTGCCCGGCCGGATTTTCGTGAAAATGCCGCGCTGCATGTCCGTCCGGCTGCGCATGGTTCTGGGCAACGACACGCATAAAAGATATCTGGAGCACGCCGCATGGATGCTTTAACGCGGCAGGCTTAGGCGATAGACGTCGAGGGTGGTTCATGGCTGAGTTGATTGACGGAAAAAGTGTCGCCGAAGACGTGGTGCGGCGGGTCAAGGCCCTGACCGCCGAACTGACGGAAACGGGCGGACGGCAGCCCGGTCTCGCAGTGGTCCCCGGTCTTGCAGTGGTCATCGTCGGCAAGGATCCGGCAAGCCAGGTCTATGTCGCCTCCAAATCCCGCACCGCCAAGGAATGCGGCTTCCATTCGGTTCAGCACACGCTGCCGGCCGAAACCTCCGAGCAGGACCTGTTGAAGATCATCGGCCAGCTCAACGCCGATCCGGCCATCAACGGCATCCTGGTGCAGCTTCCGCTTCCCGGCCATATCGATGCCGGCAAGATCATCCAGACCATCGCGCCGGAGAAGGATGTCGACGGCTTCCACTTCATCAATGTCGGCAAGCTCGGCACTGGCGAGCTCGAGACCGCCTTCGTGCCTTGCACGCCGGCCGGCTCGATGCTGCTGATCGAACGTGTGCGCGGCAAGGACCTGTCCGGCCTCAATGCGGTTGTCGTCGGGCGCTCGAACATCGTCGGCAAGCCGATGGCCAATCTTCTGCTCGCCGCCAACTGCACCGTCACCATCGCACACAGCCGCACCAAGGACCTGCCGGCGCTTGCCCGCACCGCCGACATTCTCGTTGCCGCCGTTGGCCGGCCCGAAATGGTCCGGGGCGACTGGGTCAAGCCTGGCGCCACCGTCATCGACGTCGGCATCAACCGCATCGCCGCACCTGAGAAGGGTGAAGGCAAGACCCGCCTCGTCGGCGATGTCGCCTTTGCCGAAGCGGCGAAGGCGGCCGGCGCCATCACGCCGGTGCCTGGCGGCGTCGGACCGATGACCATTGCCATGCTGATGGCCAACACGCTAGCTTCCGCCTATCTCGCAGCCGGGTTGAAACGGCCTTCCTTCTGACCAGAAAGCAGCGTCCTTGCCGAACCTCACTGTTCCCTTAGAACGGCCGGTCACTAATGATCCCGTTCAGGGCGGCCGGCAGTTCGGGTTTCTGCTGGTCGACAAGTTCTCCATGTTCTCGCTGGCCGCGGCAATCGACACGTTCAGGTCGGCGAACCGGCTGGTCGGCCGCGATTTTTACGGCTGGACGACGGTGTCGGCCGACGGCGATGCCGTCATGGCGTCCAACGGCCTGCCGCTCAAGATCGACTACGCCGTTGCCGATTTGCCGCCGGTCGATATCCTTTTCGTCTCGGTCGGGCTGACGACGGAGTTTCCCGGCAAGAGCAAGGTGCTGGCGGCACTGCGCAGTTGGGGCCGGCGCGGCAATGCGCTCGGCGCACTTTCGGTCGGCTCCTACCTGCTTGCCGAGGCAGGCCAGCTCGACGGCTACCGCTGCACCATCCATTGGGAAAACCGCGCCGGTTTCCTCGAACGCTTTCCGGACATCAACTGCACCGGCAACGTCTTCGAGATCGACCGCAAGCGCTACACCTGCGCCGGCGGCACCACCTCGATCGACCTGATGCTGGAGATCGTGCGCGGCGATTTCGGCTCGAGCCTCGCCAACGGTGTCGCCAACCAGTTCCAGCATGAGCGCATCCGCTCGGCCGGAGACCGCCAGCGCGTCGGCCCGGAGCGCGACTTGACCGGTAAGTCGGAAAAGCTGCGCCGCATCGTCGAGCTGATGGCCGACCATCTCGACGAGCCGCTGTCGGCGGTGCAGCTCGCCAAGTCGGCGGGCCTGTCGGTGCGCCAGGTCGAGCGCCTGTTCCTGCGCCATCTGAGCGTGACCCCCGGCCGCTATTACATGCGGCTCAGGCTCGAGCGAGCGCGCGAATTGCTGCGCCAGACCAACATGCCGATCCTGGACGTGGCAATCGCCACCGGCTTCACCTCGCATTCCTATTTTGCCCAGAGCTACCGGCTGCAATTCGGCCGGCCGCCTTCCGAGGAGCGCCGCACGACCTATTGAGGGTTTGGCGCAGTTGGCGATGCAGCTTCGTGCTCCATCCGGGCTTGTGTCGCGACGCGGCGTCAAATAGCTTTCCCGCGCCGGGCGGCGGCGACCGAGGGGGAGATCTTTATGGCGGCATTTGCACGGAGCGTCGCTGCGGCGGCCCTGCTGCTGTGGATGACGGGGCTCGGCTTTGCCGCCGACCGCGTCATCGTCATTCTCGATGCCTCCGGCTCGATGTGGGCGCAGATCGACGGCAAGCCCAAGCTCGAAATCGCCCGTGAATCGCTGCGAGCCGTGCTGCAGTCGGTCCCGGCAGACGAGGAAATCGGCTTCATGGCCTATGGCCATCGCGAGAAGGCCAGTTGCGACGACATCGAACTCATTGTGGCGCCGCAGGCAGGCTCGGCAAGCGCGATTTCAGCCGCGGCCGACAGCTTGAAATTTCAAGGTAAGACGCCGCTGACCGCCGCCGTCAAGCAAGCGGCGGAATCGTTGAAATACAGGGAAGACAAGGCGACGGTCGTTCTCATCACCGATGGCATCGAGACGTGCAACGGCGATCCCTGTGCGCTCGGCAAGGAACTGGAGGCTGCCGGCGTCGACTTCACCGTCGACGTCGTCGGCTTCGGCTTGACGGCTGCCGAAGGCAAGCAGGTCGCTTGCCTCGCCGACAACACCGGCGGCAAATACATCCAGGTGTCCGACGAGAAGGCGTTGCAGGATGCCCTCGTCGAGACCGTTGCGCCGCCGCCACCGGCTCCTGAACCGGCTCCCGCCCCGCAGCCTGCTCCCCAGCCGGCGCCCGCTCAGCCGGCGGAATTCAATTTCGTGCCGACCGTCGTGCTTGCCCAAGGTGGCGACCCCGTCACCGACGGCAATGCCTGGGAAATCTACAAGGCAAATTCCGACGGCACGCGCGGCGATCCCGTCACCACCGAATACGGCCGCTACAAGGGCAATCTGGAGCCGGGCGACTATATCGTCGTCGCGCGCGCCGGCGAGGCCAAGGCCGAACAGAAGATCAGGATCGAGCCGGGCCAGGTCGCCAAACCGCTCTTCACCTTGAATGCCGGCACGCTGGTCATCCACCCCAGGCCAAGCGAAGGGGCGGACGTCGACGACGGCGCGGCTGTCGTGATCGCCTATCCGGGCGTCGACACGCCGCCGACCTATTATGGCGACACGAAAGTCGTGCTGCCGGCCGGCGACGAGAAGGTGACCGTCACGATCGGCCAGGGCGTGGTCACCGAGACGATCCCGCTTGCTGCCGGCAGGGTCATCGACAAGCACATCATCGTCGGCGTCGGGCGTGTGGTCGCCAACGCCTATTATGCTGCCGGTGGCGACAAGGCCGAGGGTTCGGGCGTCGGCTTCAAGGTGCTCCAGGCGAAAAAGCAGGTCGACGGAACCAGGCAGGAGGTGACTTATGCCTACGGTCCCGACAGCAAGTTCGATCTGCCGCCCGACAATTATATAATGATCGCGACGGTTGATCTCGCGGTGGCCGAGCAGCCGTTCAGTGTCAAGATTGGCGAACATCAGGACCTGAAGGTTGCCATGAACGCCGGCGTGCTGGCGATCACCGCGCCAGGCGCCTCGAAGATCGAGGTTTTCGAGGCCAAGAAGGACATCGACGGAACCCGCAAGTCGGTCGGCTACGCCTATGACCAGAAGTATCAGGCCACCCTTTCGGCTGGCGACTACGCGGTGGTTTCGGAGAAATCGGACAACAGCTCGAAGGAAGGCACGGTAACGGTCAGGGCCGGCGCGCGAGCCGAGCTGACGGTTCAATAGAGCATTTTGCAGCCAAGTGGAATCAGTTGGCGTCGTAGAAATGCGGCTAAAACAATAGATAGGGCGGCCACCAGCCGCTCTTTCTCATGCCGAAAACGGTCACGCCGTTCCGAAGGCGCTCGCGCCGTGGTCGGCGCGCCCAACCATCTGCCGGAACCCGGCGAAAAGCTCGCGGCCGAAGCCGAATTCATTGCCTATGAGGTCGCTGTCCGCTGCTCGCCGCAGTGCGAAATCGCCGGCCGGCACCAGCACCTCCAGCGTTCCGGCCTCGGCGTCGAGCTTGATGATATCGCCGTTATGGATCCTGGCGATCGGCCCGTCCTCCGCCGCTTCCGGCGTCACGTGGATCGCCGCCGGCACCTTGCCGGAAGCGCCTGACATGCGCCCGTCGGTGACCAGCGCCACATGCTGGCCGCGGTCCTGTAGGATGCCGAGCACTGTGGTCAGCCTGTGCAATTCCGGCATGCCGTTGGCCTTTGGGCCCTGGAACCGGATGACGGCGATGAAGTCGCCGGTCAGCGACCCCGCCTTGAACGCCTCGTTCAGCCCTTGCTGGCTATCGAAAACCTTGGCCGGCGCTTCGATGATGCGCCGCTCCGGCTTGACCGCCGAGGTCTTGATGACGGCATGGCCGAGATTGCCTGAAAGTACCTTCAGCCCGCCGCTCGGCTGGAACGCCTTCTTGAACGGCGCCAGCACCTTCTCGTCGCCGCTCTCGCGCGGCGAGGCCTCGCGCACGACGCCGCCGTCGGCGCCGAGCTTGGCCTCAACCGCGTAGGGGCGCAGCCCTTCGCCCCACACCGTCTGCACATCCTCGTGCAGGATGCCTGCGTCGAGGAGTTCGCGGATCAGGAAGCCGAGCCCGCCCGCGGCGTGGAAGTGGTTTACGTCGGCAAGGCCGTTCGGATAGACCCTCGCCAGCAGCGGCACTGCTTCCGAGATGTCGGAAATGTCCTGCCAGGTAATGGCGATGCCGGCCGCTGCCGCCATGGCGATCAGGTGGATGGTGTGGTTGGTCGAACCGCCGGTGGCGTGCAGGCCGACGATGCCGTTGACGATCGAGCGCTCGTCGATCATCCGCCCGACCGGCGTGTAGGCGTTGCCGAGCGCGGTGATCGCCAGCGCCCGCTTGGTCGCTTCCCTGGTCAGCGCGTCGCGCAGCGGCGTGCCCGGATTGACGAACGAGGCGCCAGGGGTGTGCAGGCCCATGATCTCCATCAGCATCTGGTTGGAATTGGCGGTGCCGTAGAAAGTGCAGGTTCCCGGCCCGTGATAGGATTTGGATTCTGCTTCGAGCAGTTCGGCGCGCCCCGCTTTGCCTTCTGCATAAAGCTGGCGGATCTTGGCTTTTTCATCGTTGGGCAGGCCGGTCGTCATCGGTCCCGCCGGGATGAACACGGCAGGCAGATGGCCGAAGGTCAGCGCCGCGATCACCAGCCCCGGCACGATCTTATCGCAGACGCCGAGATAGACGGCGGCGTCGAACATGTTGTGCGACAGGCCGATTGCCGCGGCCATGGCGATCACGTCGCGCGAGAACAGTGACAGCTCCATTCCGGGCTGGCCCTGGGTTACGCCGTCGCACATCGCCGGCACGCCGCCGGCCACCTGGGCAATGCCGCCGGCCTCGCGTGCCGCGTCCTTGATCAGCGCCGGAAACGTCTCGAAAGGCTGATGCGCCGACAGCATGTCGTTATAGGAGGTGATGATGCCGAGGTTCGGCACCCGGTCGCCGCCAAGCGCCACCTTTTCGGATGGACTGCAGACGGCAAAGCCATGGGCCAGGTTGCCGCAGGACAGCACGGCCCGGTTGGCGGTGCGGTTCGAGGCTTCGGCGATGCGGCCGAGATAGGCCTCGCGACCGGGCTTGGAGCGCTCGCGGATGCGCTGGGTGATGGCTTCGATGTCGCGTCTTGCGGTCATGGCGATCAGTCCTTTCAGGCGAGGTCCCGCAAACACTTCCGGTTGGATGCCGGGACCTGCAGCCAAGTTCGAAATCAGGGTGCCCAGAAAACCTCTACGGGCCTCTCGGCTGCATCGAGCACAGCACGAATGGGCTTTCGTGTTCCCGATGCCATCGCGCTCTCGAATGCCTCGCGCTTGTCTTCGCTTTCGATGTGCAGTGCGAGAAGATTGGCTTCGACGATCCGTGCCAGCGACAGCGTCAGCCGCGGCTCGCCGGCGCTTGCCGCGTGAACCGGCAGCACGATCCTTTGGGAAGACGGGTCGAGCAATTTTGCTAGTTCGTCGGCATCCGGAAAGAACGAGGCGGTGTGGCCGTCGGTTCCCATGCCGAGCACGACGACGTCGAGCGGCCAAGGCAGCGATTGCAGCGCCTTGCTGTCGGAGACCGCCGCATCCTCGACGCTTGTCGCCTCATGGTAGAGGGGAACGAAATTTGCGGCGGCGGCCGCGTTCTGCAGCAAGTTGGCGGCCACCAGGCCGGCATTGGATCGCGGCGACGACGCCGGCACGAAACGCTCGTCGACCAGTGTCACCTTGACCTTGTCCCAGGCGATCGGAATGTTGGAAAGCGCCGTGAAGAATTTCGCCGGCGTGGTGCCCCCGGAGACGGCGAGAAATGCCGTGCCGCGCGCCGCGATTGCCTTTGACAGGCGGCCGGCGACGTGGCCGGCAAGTGCTGCCGCCAGCTGCTGGCGTTCGGCAAATTCGTGCCACGTATAGGCGGCGGCGTCGCTCAATTGCTCTCGTGCCATGTCCGCCCGTCGCGTTCGATCAGCGCAATGGAGGCCGATGGCCCCCATGTGCCGGCGGTGTAGCTTTGCGCTTCCTGCCTAGCGTTCTCCCAGGCGTTCTGGATCGGGTCGATCCATTTCCACGCCGCCTCGACCTCGTCGCGGCGCATGAACAGCGTCTGGTTGCCACGGATGACATCCATGATCAGCCGCTCATAGGCATCGGGCGCGCGCGCGCCGAAGGATAGCGCGAAGCTCATGTCGAGCGGAATCTGGCGCAGCCGCATGCCGCCCGGCCCGGGATCTTTGATCATGATGAACTGCTTGACGCCTTCGTCGGGCTGCAGCCTGATCACCAGCTGATTGGCGAAGATCGGTCCGGCGCTGTCGCCGAAGATCGAATGCGGGATTGGCCTGAATTCGATGACGATCTCCGAAACGCGGGTCGCCAGCCGCTTGCCGGTCCGGAGGTAGAACGGCACGCCCGCCCAGCGCCAGTTGCCGATCTCGGCCTTGAGCGCAACGAAGGTCTCGGTGTTGCTATTCTTGCCGAGCTCCTCGACATAGCCTTTCACCGGCCCGCCGGCCGAGGCGCCGGCACGGTATTGCCCGCGCACCGTGTGCTTGGGCGCTTCGTTGCCGTTGATGCGCTTCAGCGCCCGCAACACTTTCAGCTTTTCGTCACGGACGGCATCGGCGTCCATCGACGACGGCGCTTCCATGGCGACGAGGCAGAGCAGCTGCAGCATGTGGTTCTGCACCATGTCGCGCAATGCGCCGGCCTTGTCGTAATAAGTGACGCGGTCTTCCAGGCCGACCGTCTCGGCCACGGTGATCTGCACATGATCGACATTGGCGGAGTTCCACAGCGGCTCGTAAAGCGCATTGGCAAAGCGCAGTGCCATCAGGTTCTGCACGGTCTCCTTGCCGAGATAGTGGTCGATGCGGAAAATCTGGCTTTCATGGAAGTCGTCGCCGACCAAATCGTTGAGCGCGCGCGCCGAGGCGAGATCGCGGCCGATCGGCTTTTCCAGCACGATGCGCGAATTCGGCGTGATCAGCCCGTGTTCCTTCAGCTTGTGCGAGATGTCACCGAACAGCGCCGGCGCCACCGCCAGATAGAAAGCGCGGATATGTTCGCTGTTGCCGATTGCCTTCTTCAGCCTGTCGAAGCCAGCACCTGTGGTCGCGTCGGCCGGGACATAAGAGAGCCGTGCGAGGAACGTCTTCAGTTCGGTAGCGTCGATATCGGCAGGCTTCACATGGTCGGCAATCGCTTGCCTGGCGAAAGACTGGAATTCCTCGTCGGTCATCTTCGAGCGCGACGTGCCGATGATGCGCGTCGGTTCGGAAAACTGGTGGTCGCGCTGGCGATAGTACAGCGACGGCAGAAGCTTGCGTTCCGACAGATCGCCGGTGCCGCCGAAAATGATGAAGTCGAAAGGGTCGACGGGGATGATCTGGCTGGTCATGGTCTGTCCGCTCTGACGCCGGGCGCGATAACGCGGCTGATATAATCTAATCGATTTAAGTGTTCCAGTGCCATTCCGTCACATCCGCGTGTGCTCTTGACACCGGCGCCACCCGGAGGCTTGTCGGCAAGCGATGCTTCTGGGAGCCTTCGCAGGTGCAGCATAGAGCGGGATCGAGGCGAAAGCCAAAGGAGAAATCGGCAATGGACCCACATCTTTCGATGGCCATGGCCAAACCTGCCGTCGGTCGTCGTCAATGATAAGTGAGAAAAGCATGCGTCTGGAAAACAAGGTCGCCATCATCACCGGCGCTGCCTCGGGCTTTGGCGAGGGCATGGCCAGGCGCTTTGCCGAGGAGGGCGCGCGAGTAGTCGTCGCCGATCTGAACGCCAAGGGCGCGGAGCGCGTCGCCGGCGAGATCGGCGAAAAGGCGATCTGGACTCAGACCGACGTCTCGCTGCGTTCCGAATTCGATGAGATGGTCCGTGCGGCGATGAGCGCTTTCGGCCGCATCGACATCATGGTCAACAATGCCGGCTACACTCATCGCAATGGTGACATGCTGGAAGTCGACGAGGCGACCTTCGACCTGATCATTTCCGTCAACATGAAGGCGATCTACCACGCCGCGCTGGCCGTGGTGCCAATCATGGAGCGGCAAGGCGGCGGCGTCATCCTGACGACGGCCTCCACGGCCGGTATCAGGCCGCGGCCTGGTCTTACCTGGTACAACGCATCGAAAGGCTGGGCGATCACCGCGGCCAAATCGATGGCGGTCGAGCTCGCGCCGAAGAACATCCGAGTCAACTGTCTCTGCCCGGTTGCCGGCGAGACCGGCATGCTCGAGAAATTCATGGGCGCCGACACACTCGAAATCCGCGAGAAGTTCCGCGCATCGATCCCGCTCGGCCGGCTTTCGACGCCGCTTGACGTGGCCAATGCTGCGCTGTGGCTCGCATCGGACGAGGCGGTTTTCATCACCGGCGTGGCGCTGGAAGTCGACGGCGGGCGCTGCATTTGAACAGTCCGGTCATCCGGCGAAAGCCGGACTGACGGGGAGCGATCCGAGCCGCGATCGCTCTGCCGGCCTTACGCCCCGGTTTTGATGTAGCTCTTGTAGACCCAGCCGCGCTTGCCGTTGTAGACGATCTGGCACCATTGTTTGCAACTCATCACTTGCACCGAGGTCTTGGCAGGCACCGTGAGAATGGCGGCCGCATTCTTCTTCGGGCCGATCCGCATTGTGACTGATCTCAGGATGCGTCCGGTACCGGCAGCGTTCGCCTTCCCGGATTTTGTCTTGGTGCTGCTGTTGTCGTCTTCGCTCGCGGACTGCGCTGCCGGCGGCTTGGGCGTGGGGATGGCGGCGGTCTGCGCGCCGTCGGGCCCGGCGTTTTTCGTCGAGCTGCCGGGAGCCGCCACCTTGGCAAACAATGCTGCAGCGTCGGGTTTCGCTGCCGGGTCGGCGAATGCCGCCGCCGCAGACGATTTGTCGGCCGCCTGCTCGGTCTGGCTTGCCAACTGGTCGGATGCTGCCGTGGCGGCCGCTGATGTGGTCTTTGGCCCCGTCCAGCGTGGATCGTTAGGAGCCAGCGCCGGTATCTCGGCTTCCGCGGCGGCCACCGCCGAGGAAACCGCGTCGGCTTTGCCCGTCGCCCGCGGCGCCGCAGCAACCTTGGCAGGCGCGATCTTCGTCGTCTTGACCGGAATGGTCGGAACGGTCTGCTCCGGGCTCGCGGCCGCCTGTCGCTCATTTGCCGGCAATGCCAGCCACAGCGCCACCGCGGCAACGCCGAGCAGAGCTGCCGTGCCAAGCGCAGCTATCACCAGATGCGCGTTCGACCGGACCCCCTGCCAGAACGTCGGCCGCATATCATAACCGAATTGCATCGCAAGGCGCCGTCGTTCCGGCGCGCCGAAACTGAAGGGCTCTCTCACTCTTGCCACCTCCATTTGCGGGCCGATGTTCTTACGACCCATGCCGGAGAGCCGGCAATCGATCGGCATCGGTCCCAAACCAAAAGCGGGCAGACCCGCAAAAATTCCCCGTTCAGCTGCCCACGAGCACCTTCTTTCGCCCGCGATTGTGGCATCACTGCGCCCTTGGCGCGAATTCTGCGCTCTGGTTAAGGATTCTGCAACGTCTGGTTAAATCCTGTCCCGCAACGCGTACCAGTTGAGCGCGAGAAAGAGCAGTGGCGCGCGGAAACGCCGACCGCCGGGGAAGGGTGGGATCTTCAAATCCTCCATCAGCTTCAGCCGGTCGCGGTTGCCGGCGACCGTCTCGGCATAAAGCTTGCCGAAAAAGTTCGACAGCATGACGCCGTGGCCGGAATAGCCGCCGATCGAGATCACATTGGGCATCACTTCGCGCACGAACGGTTTTCTCGGCATTGTGATGCCGACATAGCCGCCCCAGCCATGGGTGATCTCGACGTCCTTCAGTGCCGGATAGATCTCGGCGATCTGCCGGCGGATGTGAATGTGGATGTCCTTGGGATCGTTGACCGCGTAGATCTCGCGCCCGCCAAACAGCAGCCGCCCATCCTTCGATTTGCGGAAATAGCGCACGACGAAGCGCGAATCGTCGACCGCCTCGCCACCCGGCAACACTTTGGAATCGGCTCCCAGCGGTACCGTCGCCCCGATGAAGGAACCGATCGGCATGATATGCGCGGCACTCACCGGTTCGAGCGTGCCGCCATAGGCATTGACCCCGATCAGGCATTTGCCGGCGGTGATCGTACCCTTCGGCGTCGTCACCCTCACCTTGCCGCCGTCGGAGGTGACGCCGGTCGACGGCGTCTGCTCGAACAGCTTTGCGCCGGCCTCTGCCGCGACTTTTGCGGTGCCGATCACCAGCTTCAGCGGATGGATGTGGCCAGTGCCTGTGTCGCGGGTGCCGCCGAAATAATGCGTCGAGCCCAGCCGCTCGGCGGTCTCCGCGGCGTCCATGAATGAGATGTGCGGATAGCCGAACCGGTTCGCCATGATCTCGGCATGCGTCTTATAGTCGTCGACATAGCGCTTCTTGTGCGCCACCGACATTTGGCCGGGCATATAGTCGATCTCGATCTGGTTGACGGCAGCGAAGTCGAGGAGATGCGCCTTGGCCTCTTCGGCCAGGTCGAACAGCGCCTTGGCGCGGGAAAAGCCGTATTCCGCCTCAAGTTCCTCTGCCCAGGCCCGTTGTCCGGTGCCAAGCTGGCCGCCATTACGGCCCGATGCGCCGTCACCGAAACGATGCGTTTCGATCAGAACGACATCCGCGCCTGTCTTGGCGAGATGGACCGCAGCCGACAGGCCGGTAAAGCCGCCGCCGACGATCACGACATCGCACGTCCGGTCGCCGTCGAGCGCCGGATATTCTCGTCTTGGCCCGGCCGTGTCCTCGTACCAGGAGCGGCCGGGGGAGATTGGGGATTGGTAGGACATGGGAACGCCAGTGAATGGTGAATAGTGAATGGTGAACGGCTTTGCGAAAGCGCACTGTCTGCGTTCATCCGTCCAATATGAAACTATTCACCATTCACTATTCACCATTCACGCGACAAAGTCGCCACTCACACATTCAGCAGCAAATACTCCCGCTCCCATGGGCTGATCACTTCCATAAAGGTCTCGAATTCCGCTCGCTTGATCGCCGCATAGGTGGCGGCAAACGACTTGCCGAGCAGGGCGCAGAGTTCCTCGTCGGCCTCGAACAGGTCGACGGCTTCGAGCAGGCCGCGCGGCAGGTCGATCTCATCCTCATTGGCGGTCGTCAGTACCGGCGGCTCGGCCTTGATCTTGTTGGTCATGCCGATCAGCCCGCAGGCGAGCGATGCGGCCAGCGCCAGATAGGGATTGGCGTCGGAGGAAGGGATGCGGTTTTCGACGCGCCGCGCTGCCGGGTCGGAGCGCGGCACGCGGAAGGCGGTGGTGCGGTTGTCGTAGCCCCATTTGTTGTTGACCGGCGCCGAGGCCGCCTGCGTCAGCCGCCGGTAGGAATTGACATAGGGCGCGAACATCACCAGCGCGTTCGGCACATGTTTCTGCATGCCGCCGATGAAGTGGAAGAAGGCGTCGGTCTCCGAGCCGTCCTCCGCCGAAAAGATGTTCTTGCCGGTCTTCTTGTCGATGATCGATTGATGGATATGCATGGCAGAACCGGGCTGCCCCTGGATCGGCTTGGCCATGAAGGTGGCGTAGATTTCGTGCTTCAGCGCCGCCTCGCGAATTGTGCGCTTGAACATGAACACCTGGTCGGCGAGCTCGATCGGATCGCCATGGCGCAGATTGATTTCGAGCTGGCCGGCGCCTTCCTCGTGGATCAGCGTGTCTATCTCCAGGCCCTGGCTTTCGGAGAAATGGTAGATGTCGTCGATCAGTTCGTCGAATTCGTTGACGCCGGCGATCGAATAGCCGGCGCCGCCGCCGATCGGCCGCCCGGAGCGTCCGACAGGCGGGGTCAGCGGGTAGTCCGGATCGGGATTCTTGCGCACCAGGTAAAACTCGATCTCGGGCGCCACCACCGGTCTCAGTCCGCGTCTGTCATAGGCGGCAAGCACACGCTTCAGCACGTTGCGCGGTGTGAATTCGACCGAGCGGCCGTCCTGGTGGACGAGGTCGCAGATGACCGCCGCCGTCGGGTCCTCCTCCCACGGCACCACCGTCAGCGTCGAGAGATCAGGCATCAGCTTGAGGTCGCCGTCGTCCTCCGGATAGTGAAAGCCGTTGCCGTCCTCCGGGTAGCCGCCGGAAATCGTTGTCATGAACACCGCCGAAGGCAGCGCCAGCGAGGTGTTGGAGGTGAATTTCTTCGACGGCATCATCTTGCCGCGCGCAACCCCGGCCTGGTCGGGTGTGATGCATTCGATGTCTTCGATGCCGCGCCATTCCAGCCAGGCGCTGACTTCCTTCCAGTTCTTGACGCCGCGTTGGTTTTTCACGAAGGCAGGCGTGCGGGCGCGTCCTCCGCGGCTCGACGGACGGACTTCCTTTTTTGCAGGCGGCATCAATCACCAGATTTGTTGCAGATTGTGGAGTATAGCCGTTGCCGGCCACGAAAGGGAAGGGCAGCCGGCTGGCGTCCCGCCTCGATACCCGGGGAACAGAACGGCTTCCGGATAAAAACATCCTGGTCTAGGGTCGGCCTCCCGCAACGCCGCAATTGAACACACCGAATGCAACACAACCGCAAACTGACGACGATCGGCTTCGATGCCGATGACACGCTGTGGCAGAACGAACAGTTCTTCCGCATGACCGAGAAGCGCTTTGCCGTGCTGCTCGCCGACCGCGCCGAGGAGGACCGGATTTCGGCAAGATTGCTGGAGGCCGAGAAGCGCAACCTTGCGGTCTACGGCTTCGGCATCAAGGGATTTACGCTGTCGATGATCGAGACGGCGATCGAGGTCACCGAAGGCCAGGTGCCGGCCTCAACCATCGCCGAAATTCTCGCCGCGGGCCGCGAGATGCTCAGCCATCCGATCGAGCCGCTTCCCCATGCGCGCGAAACCGTGGAAAAGCTGGCCGGCGCCTACCGCCTGGTGCTGATCACCAAGGGCGACCTGTTCGACCAGGAACGCAAGCTCGCGCAATCCGGACTGGGCGAGCTGTTTCATGCGGTCGAAATCGTCAGCGACAAGAGCGCTGCCACCTATAGCCGCATCTTCAGCCGCCACGGCGATGGCCCGGAAAAGAGCATGATGGTCGGCAACTCGCTCAAATCGGACGTCGTGCCGGCCATCGAAGCGGGCAGTTGGGGCATCCACGTGCCGCATGAGCTGACCTGGGTGCTGGAACATGTCGAGCCGCCGGTCACGGCACCACGCTTTCGCCAGATAGCCAATCTCGGTGAACTGCCAGGCCTGATCGAGCGTATCGGCGAGATTGATTGATCAGGTCTGCAGTCGACGCGTCGCGGTAAGAGGTCAGTTGCGGCCGAGCCCGACCAGCCGGTCGATCACCGGCTGCAGCCGTTCGGTGGTGATCGGCTTGACGACCACCGCATCGATGACGCTCGACAGGCCCAGGGTCTCCGGAGTGCCGGTCTTGACTGAAAGCAGGATTACCGACGGAAGCGATTTGCCTGACGCCCTCCGCAGTGCATCGATGCCCGTCAGCAAGGCGTCGCAGTCCCCGTTCTCCGCTCCGCCGTCGAGAACGACAGTGCCGGGAACCAGTGCGTGCAAGGCCTTTGCCGCGGTTTCGGGAGTTTCCGAGATCGGTTTGAGGCCGGACCGCTCCACGATCTTCGAAACCACGACCCGGTTGATCGGTGATTTTCCGACTACCAGCACCCGCGAGAAATCCGGGCGCATCCCGGTCTCCACGTCCCGGCTACCGAAAGCCAGCTGTTTTGCAGTGTCGATATCGCGATTCGCTGGGCACATGGAGGGCAGGCCGTTGTTCAATGTTTCAATGCAGGGTTGAAACTTGACGGGTAATTGGCGTGAGATCGCTGCTCATGTCAAGCTGAAATGGCACATGAGGAGAATATCGCAAGAAACACTAAAATTAAAATTAAGTGCTGTTCTCTGCCGCCGCTGGAAAGGCAAAGTCGACCCCACAACTGGGCAGGCCTCAGCGAAGTTTGGCTTTGAGGCGCGAACGCATCAACTCGCAGCCACAGCAGGATTGACGCAGGTTGGACGAAGGCGAGGCAAGTCGGTCGCGAGCTTGTCGTATCGCCTCGCCGGACTATCCTTCCTCGTTGGCTAAGCACGTCTCTTTGAGCGAGGGGGATGACAATGGACCTCGTGACTCACAAGAAATTTAAAAATGGCCGGTTGATGCCGTGGGGAAAGGGTACGGTCGTTACCGGCGCAAAGGGATTTGTCTACCTTTCCGGAAACACTGCGACCGCCGAGAACTATGATCCGATCGGCAAAAGCGGAGGTGGCGCCGTCGGCGATGCAGCCGCGCAGTGGCGCGAAATTCTCACGAACATCAAATCAGATCTGGAGGAGCTCGGCAGTGCACTCGAATATCTCATCAGGCTGAGCTTCTTCGTTAAGGGACCATTTCCCGATGGCGGTGTTCTGAGCTCTCCCAATTTTCGCCTGGACATCTTGGACGAGTTCTTTGCCGAGCACTGCCCGAAGCACTGCAGCTACAACAACCCGCCGCCCTCGGAAGTGATTGGAGTTGCAGCGCTTGCGCATCCCGACCTTGTCATTGAAATTGTTGCACTCGCGGCTCTGCCGGACTAGGCAGAGCCGCGGCTTGTGAGGTGCGATAGCATGCGTTCAAAAGGCGCGGCGCTGTAGAAGTTCATCAGCCGTGGCTCCGTTGCGTGACGATCACCGGGATCAGCAGGTCGCCCCAGTTGCCGTCACCGCCATGGTGCCGTGCTGAGCGCACCAGCTCGACCGAGACGCCAGCCTCGACAGCCTTCATCACCGACTGATTGAGCCTGTGCAGGTCATTCGCCAGCATGCGGATGGTCGCCTGTTGGTCGACATTCATGCTGGTGGCCTGCTCTTCGGCCCGTTCCTTGACGCGGCTTATCGATGCCATTGGTCTTCTCCCTGTGTTGCCATGCCTGTTGTGTTGCCATGCCCGTTTGGGCGTTCCCTCTGTTTGTCTGCTATTCCGCTATTCCGCCGCCGGCCTGAATTGGGCGTGCTCGGTCGATCCATGCATGGCCGTGGTCGAAGACTGGCCACCGGTGATCGCCATCGAGACGGCGTCGAAATAGCCGGTGCCGACCTCGCGCTGGTGCTTGGTGGCGGTGTAGCCATTGGCTTCCGCGGCAAATTCAGCTTCCTGCAGTTCCGAATAGGCCGCCATCTGCCGCTCTTTGTAGCCGCGGGCCAGTTCGAACATGCCGAAATTGAGCTGGTGGAAACCGGCCAGCGTGATGAACTGGAATTTGTAACCCATGGCGCCGAGTTCCTTCTGGAACTTCGCTATCGTCGCGTCGTCGAGGTTCTTCTTCCAGTTGAAAGACGGCGAGCAATTATAGGCGAGAAGCTTGCCCGGATGGTGCTTGCGCACGCCCTCGGCAAACGTCCTGGCCTGCGCCAGATCGGGCTTGGAAGTCTCGCACCAGATCAGGTCCGCATAGGGCGCGTAGGCGACGGCGCGGGCGATGCAGGGCTCGATGCCGTTGCTGACATGATAGAAGCCCTCCGCGGTACGGCCGGCACCATAATCGACGAAGGGCTGGTCGCGCTCGTCGATGTCGGAGGTCAAGAGCTTTGCCGCTTCCGCGTCGGTGCGTGCCACGACCAGCGTCGGGGTGCCCATGACGTCGGCGGCAAGCCGCGCCGCGTTGAGGTTGCGGATATGTGCGGCGGTCGGGATCAGCACCTTGCCGCCAAGATGGCCGCATTTCTTCTCCGAAGCCAGCTGATCCTCGTAGTGGACGCCGGCAGCCCCTGCTTCGATGAACGCCTTCATGATCTCGAAGGCGTTGAGCGGCCCGCCGAAGCCGGCCTCCGCATCGGCGACGATCGGCGCGAACCAGGTGTCGACCGACAGCCCCTTGCTTTCGGACGTCTCGATCTGGTCGGCGCGCTGCAGGGTGCGGTTGATGCGCTTGACCAGTTCGGGCGCTGCATTGGCGGGATAGAGCGACTGGTCCGGGTACATGGCGGAAGCGGTGTTGGCATCGGCGGCGACCTGCCATCCGGACAGATAGATCGCCTTCAGCCCGGCCCGCACCTGCTGCATCGCCTGGTTGCCCGACATGGCACCGAGCGCGTTGACGAAATCCTCTTCGTGGATGAGCTGCCACAGCCGGTTGGCGCCCATTTCGGCGAGGCTCTGCCGGATCTGGATCGAGCCGCGCAGCCGCCTCACGTCCTCCGGCGAATAGGGCCGTTCGATACCGTCAAAGCGGCCTTGCGGCGCCGAGGGGACGAGGTTGTAAAAATCGGTCATTGGTCGCTCCAAACGGTTTTCGATGCCGGTTTCGGAAAACGCCGCACAGGGAAATACGTGCGCCGTGTGTGACACCATTTACATTTCAGGACGAGGACAAGCGAGATAAACCTCAGAATAGGCCGCAAAATAAGGGAAAACCTGTGTTGTGTTTGACCGATGAGAGCTGTAAATCTGTCATGATTGTAAAGACCGTCATGCCATCGGTGGATGTAAATTCCTGTCAAGGACAGTCGATTGGGCGACCATAAAATCTTCGCCGGACCGCGCATTCGTCGCATCCGCAACGCCAAGGGCCTGACCCAGACGGCGATGGCCGAAGGGCTCCGCATCTCGCCGTCTTATCTCAATCTCATCGAGCGCAACCAGCGGCCGCTGACGGTGCAGCTGATCCTGAGACTGGCATCCGTCTACAAGGTCGACCCGCACGAATTGCAAGGCGAGGCGAGGGGGTCGGTTGCCGACTTGAAGGAAGTGTTTTCAGATCCGCTGCTGGCCGGCGAACTGCCGGGCGATCAGGAGCTCATCGAGCTTGCCGAGGCGGCGCCCAACGCCTCCGCTGCTGTCATAAAGCTGTTTCGCGCCTATCGCGAGCAGGCCGAGCGGCTCTCCGACCTCAACGAGCTTCTCGCGCGTGACGGCAAAGCGACCGCGCTCTCAGGCGCCCGCCTGCCGATCGACGAAGTGCACGAGATTTTCGAGCGCCGGCCGAACCATTTTGCGCCACTCGAAGAGGAGGCCGAGGCATTCACCTCGGTGCTCGATCCCGGCGACGATCTGCTCAGTGCGCTCAAGGCCTGGCTGAGGCGTGAGTTCGGCATCGTCGTCAAGGTGCTGCCGGTCGCCACCATGCCCAACTGGCGCCGTCGCTATGACCGTCACTCGCAACGCCTGTTCCTGTCCGAACGCCTGTCGCCATTCGATCAGCTGCGCGAGGTGGCGATGGAGGCCTGCCTGATCCGCATGAGTGTCGCTGTCGCTGCCGAAATCCAGGCGCTGAAGCTGACCACGGACGAAGCCCGCCGGCTCGCCCGTTTCGAGCTCGGCCGCTATGCCGCGCACGCGCTGATGATGCCCTATCAGCTTTTTCACGCCGCAGCGGTCCGCGCCCGCTATGACATCGACATGTTGCGGTCGCGCTTCGGCGTTTCCTTCGAGCAGGCGGCCAACCGGCTGACGACCCTGCAGCGGCCGGGTGCGCTGGCTGTGCCGTTCTTCATGCTCGAGGTCGATAATGCCGGCAATCGCTTTCGCAAGGCGGGCGGCCACGGCTTTCCGCAAAGCCGTTTCGGTGGCGGCTGTCCGAAGCTGCCGGTCCATGCCGCCTTCGGTCAGCCCGGCCAAATCCTGGTCGAGGCGGTGGAAATGCCAGATGGTGCAGCGTTTCTCTGCATTGCCCGCACGCTCGAAGGGCCGCAGGGCTCGTTTGCCGAGCGACCGCGCCGCACGGCGCTGCTGCTCGGCTGCGACATCGGTTTTCGCGACGAAGTCGTCTACGGAGCGGCGTTGCCGGGGCCGGCCGCTATCGGCAAGGCCGGACAGAGCGCCACGGCGGCGGCGACGCCGATAGGCCCCGCCTGCCGGCTGTGCGAACGCATCGGCTGCCTCGCCCGCGCAGAGCCACCGGTGACACGCCCGCTCGGCCTCGACGAAATGGTGACGGGACTGAGCGCCTTCGATTTTCAGTGATTCGGCTCCAGCAATATTGCGGCTGAATCTTCGACCGAAGAACCTCATCTGTTCCTGCGGCGGCGACCAGTAAGCTGGTTCGCAGTTGCCGGCCAAAATATTGGTTCAGCCAAAATATTGACTCAGCCAAAATATTGATTCAGCCGAATATTGATTCAGCATTGACGGTACGGTATCAAAAAAAGAACTGCGCAACGGTCGGGGGATCAATGATGGGCAGGACAGTTTTTTGGTTTGGCTTGGCGCTCGCGTTTTCGGCCGATCCCGCATTGGCTGAAAAGTCCTCGGATTTCTTCAAGTCCTATCAACAGTATAATGATGCCGGCAAGGCGTTCCTGGACAAGATCGATCCGAAGACCGGCGCGATAAATCTTGCCGAAGGCATCCATCTCGACCTCAAGGACAAGTTCTATTTTCTGGACAAGAAGGACACGCTCTCCGTCCTCACCAAAGCCTGGGGCAATCCGCCCGACTCTGGTTCCGATGCCCTCGGCATGATCTTTCCAGTCTCCCATGATCCCATTGCCGACAACAATTGGGGGATAGAGCTGCGCTGGGAAAAGATCGGTTACGTCGACGACAGCGACGCCGCGTCCATCGATTACAATGAACTGCTGCGCAACATGCAGTCAGACACTCTGTCCGGCAACGATCAGAGGGTAAAGGATGGCTATGCGCCCATTACGCTGATCGGCTGGGCGTCGCCGCCGGTTTATGACGCGGCCCACAAGCGCCTGCACTGGGCCAAGGAGCTGCAATTTGGGAACGATGCCGCCCATACGCTCAACTACGACGTCCGTTTCCTTGGCAGGGAGGGCGTCTTCGTGATGAGCTATATCGCGACGATGGAACAATTGCCGGAGATAAGGCAAAGCCTGGATGAAGTGCTTGGCCTCGCGGACTTCAATACCGGCAAGACATACGCCGATTTCGTGCCGGGCGTCGATACGGTTGCGGCGATTGGCTTCGGTGGCCTGATTGCCGGAAAGCTGGCGGCGAAAGCAGGTTTTCTGGTCGTGGCGCTGATCGCGCTGAAAAAGTTTGGCCTGCTCCTGCTGGTTCCGCTGGCCGGTCTCTGGCGCTTTATCCGCGGCAACAGGGGCACGTCGTAAAGCCATCGTCGACAGGTCGCCTCGGATCATCGCCGGGCGAGGGCGAGGCGCCCTCATCAGTGCGCCAAACGGAACATTGAACTGGATCACGCCCGGCCTTCTGCTTTGCGTTACGCGAATGAGGCACGTCTCTGTCGTCCATTGCATGTCGTGCTGCTCCGAATTCGCCGACAGTCGCATCCATGACCGATACCGCATCATCTCCGGTTGCCGCTTCGCCGATCGTGTCGCCGCAAGGGGAACGCGTCGGCTTCCTGCTGGTATTCCTGTCGGCGCTAATGTGGAGTTTTGGCGGCACCATTGCGCGCTTCATCGACAACACTGACAGCTGGACGGTGGTGTTCTGGCGCTCGGTCTGGGCGGCCGCCTTTCTGCTTTGCTTCATAGTCTGGCGCGACGGCTGGCGTGGCACGCTGAAGCTGTTTCGCGACATGGGCCTTGCCGGCCTTGCCGTCGCGTTCTGCTTCGCCACGGCGTCCACCTGCTTTGTAGTGGCGCTGGCCTATACCACCGTCGCCAACATCCTCTTGATGCAGGCCGGCGTGCCGCTTCTGGCGGCGCTGTTTGCCTGGGTGCTGTTTCGCGAACGGGTGGCCGTGACGACCTGGGTGGCGATCGCCGCCGTCATTGCCGGCGTCGCCATCATGGTGTCGGAATCGCTCGATGGCGCCGTATCGCCGATCGGCGACGGGCTGGCGCTGCTCATCGCCGTCATGTTCTCGATCGCCACCGTCATCACGCGCCGCTTTGCCCATGTGCGCATGACCCCGGCGACCTGCCTCGGCACGATGCTGGCGGCCGCCTTCGCGGCATCGCAGACGTCGGCAATGGGCGTTTCCAGCCACGACATGGGCTTCCTTTTTGCCTTCGGCGTGATCAATCTGGGGATCGGTCTCGCCTTCTTCGCCACCGGCGCCCGGCTTGTTCCGGCCGCTGTGGCGGCGCTGCTCGGCACGTTCGAACCGATCCTTGGCCCGATCTGGGTCTGGCTCATCCATTCCGAGGTGCCGTCGGCGCGCACCATCCTCGGCGGTGCGGTCGTCGTCACCGCGCTGCTCGTCCATATCGGGCTCGAATTCAAGCGCCAGACGCGGCCGGGGCGGGCGGGCGTCACCGGTGTGCCGTCGCCTAATTGATGCGGCGAGCGCGCCAAAGCGAGATGAACCATTGACAATGTCGCAGCCGCGCGGGCAGGCTGCGGTCACGGCAACAACAAGACAGGCGTATCTTGCCAAGTCTCCATGCCGGCCGCATCGAGGCCGGACAACATCGTCGTCTCCCTGCCTGCGCCGTAGCGAAAGCTTCTGACGGCCCCGGAACACCACCAACGCCACGCCAAGTCTTCACTGTCGCCTCGTCGCCGAACCATAATGGCGCCGGCAATTCGCGCTTGTCGCCTGCCTGCAAGCTCAATACCCTGAAGCAAATGCCCAGCCGCGCGAACGCCGCGACGAGCTGGCGACGGAACACTCATCAAAGGAGAATAGCATGACCCGCAAAGCGCTCTGGCTTTCGGCGACTTCGGCGTTTCTGGCAGTTTTCACCTTGGGCGCGCATGCCGAGGACCGTGTCGTCAACGTCTTCAACTGGTCCGACTATATCGACAGTTCGATCATCGACGACTTCACCAAGGAAACCGGCATCAAGGTCGTCTACGACACCTTCGATTCCAACGAGATCCTGGAAACGAAACTGCTCGCCGGCGGCAGCGGCTACGACGTCGTCGTGCCCAGCGGCAATTTCCTCGCACGCCAGATCCAGGCAGGTGTGTTCCAGAAGCTCGACAAATCGAAGCTGCCCAACATTTCCAACATGTGGGACACCGTTCTGGAACGAACCGCCAAATACGACCCCGGTAACGAATATTCGATCAACTACATGTGGGGCACGGTCGGGATCGGCTACAACATCAAGAAGGTGCAGGCAGCGCTCGGCACCGACAAGATCGACAGCTGGGATGTGTTCTTCAATCCGGAAAGTCTGGCCAAGCTGAAAGACTGCGGTGTCTATGTGCTCGACTCACCGGCCGACATCATACCGGCGGCGTTGAAATATCTTGGTCTCGACCCGAACAGCACGTCCGCCGACGATATTGCCAAGGCCGAAGAAGCCTTGCTGAAGGTCCGGCCCTATGTCCGCAAGTTCCACTCCTCCGAATATATCAACGCCCTGGCCAATGGCGACATCTGCCTGGCGGTCGGCTGGTCGGGTGACGTCTTCCAGGCCCGCAACCGCGCCGAAGAGGCCAAGCAGGGCGTCGAGATCGGCTACTCCGTGCCGAAGGAAGGTGCCCAGATGTGGTTCGACCAGATGGCGATCCCGGCCGATGCACCGCATGTCGCCGAAGCGCTTGAATTCCTCAACTACATGATGAAGCCCGAAGTGATCGCCAAATCGTCAAACTACGTTCTGTATGCCAACGGCAACAAGGCGTCGCAGCAGTTCATCGACAAGGCGATCCTGGAGGATCCGGCGATCTATCCGGACGCTGCCACCTTGCAGAAACTCTACACCGTTTCGCCTTACGACCCCAAGACCCAGCGCATCATCACCCGCACCTGGACTAAGATCGTCACCGGCCAATAACAACCTGACTAGGCCCCGGCAGCCGGCTGCCGGGGTCGCTTTTCGCGGGGCAAGCAGCAGGACGGAGTGGGACATGAAATCGCTTGGCAGCATCCGCAGGGATTTTGCGCCTTGGAACGATCCTAACGCCAAGCCATACATCCAGTTCGACAACGTCACCAAAAAATTCGGTGACTTCACTGCCGTCAACAATCTGTCGCTGACCATCTTCGAACGCGAATTCTTTGCCCTGCTCGGGGCCTCAGGCTGCGGGAAATCGACGCTGCTTAGGATGCTTGCCGGTTTCGAGGAGCCGACCGCCGGCCGCATCCTGCTCGACGGCCAGGATCTGCGCGGCATTCCGCCATACCGGCGGCCGGTCAACATGATGTTCCAGTCCTATGCGTTGTTCCCGCACATGACGGTCGAGAACAACATCGCGTTCGGCCTCAAGCAGGAAGGCATGGGCAAGGCCGATGTCGAAAAGCGCGTCGCTGAGATGCTGAGACTGGTCAAGCTCGAGCAGTTCGCCAAGCGCAAGCCGCACCAATTGTCCGGTGGCCAGCGCCAGCGCGTCGCACTGGCCCGCTCGGTCGCCAAGCGGCCGAAAGTCCTGCTGCTCGACGAGCCGCTTGGCGCACTGGACAAGAAGCTGCGCGAGGAAACCCAGTTCGAGCTGATGGACCTGCAGCAGAACCTCGGCCTCACCTTCGTCGTCGTCACCCATGACCAGGAAGAGGCGATGACGATGGCCGACCGCATCGCCATCATCGATAAGGGCGAGGTGATGCAGGTGGCGACGCCGGCCGAGGTCTACGAAGCGCCGGGCTCGCGCTTCGTCGCCGGCTTCGTCGGCAACGTGAATATGTTTGACGGCAAGATCGCGCGCGGCGAGGCCGGCAGCGCAAGCATCGATGCCGGCAACGGCATCACCATCCGCACCGACAACGCCGGCAGTGCCGCCGCAGGGACTGCCGTCACCTTCGCCATCAGGCCGGAGAAGATCAAAGTGTCGTCCACAAAACCGGCCGGTGCCGTCAACGCCATCGAGGGCGAGGTCTACGACATCGCCTATCTCGGCGACATGACCGTCTATCACGTCAGGCTGGATGACGGTCAGGTGGTGCGGGCGAGTACCATGAACGCGGCACGCCTCACCGAGGATCCGCTGAACTGGAACGACCGCGCCTGGGTTTCTTTCCGCCCCGACGCCGGCATCGTGCTGACGCGGTAGGCGACGATCATGTCCGCCGTCACCGCCCCAACAAGCCCTCCGGCAAGCGCTGCCGGCAAATCCGCCTTGGCCAGGCTGGGCGCGGCTTTCGTCGGCCGTCTCGTCATCATCATTCCCTATCTCTGGCTGCTGTTCTTCTTCCTCGTTCCCTTCATCATCGTCTTCAAGATTTCGCTGTCGCAGACGGCGATCGCCATGCCGCCCTACACTCCGGTGCTCGATTTCCGCGGCGGCATTTCCGGGTTCATCTCGGGGGTTGGCGCGCTCAATTTCGACAACTACATCTTGCTGACGCGGGATGCGCTCTACTTCAACGCCTATGTGACGAGTGTCATCGTCGCCGCCATCTCGACCGTCCTGACATTGCTGATCGGCTATCCCATAGCCTATGGCATGGCACGCGCTCCGGCGACGATCCGTCCGACCTTGCTGATGCTGGTGATACTGCCGTTCTGGACCTCGTTCCTGATCCGTGTCTACGCCTGGATCGGCATCCTCAAGCCCGAGGGCCTGCTCAATCAGCTGCTGCTCGCCACCGGCATCATCAGCCAACCGCTGATCATCCTCAACACCTACACGGCGATCTTCATCGGCATCGTCTACTCCTATCTGCCGTTCATGGTGCTGCCGCTCTATTCGTCGCTTGAGAAAATGGATTATTCGCTGATCGAGGCGGCCAAGGATCTCGGCTGCCCGCCGACCAGCGCCTTCTGGAAGATCACCTTCCCGCTGTCGCTGCCCGGCGTCATCGCCGGCTGCCTGCTGGTTTTTATTCCCGCCGTCGGCGAGTTCGTTATTCCCGACCTGCTCGGCGGCTCGCAGACGCTGATGATCGGCAGGACGCTGTGGAATGAGTTCTTTGCCAACCGCGACTGGCCGGTGTCGTCCGCCGTTGCCGTCATCCTGCTGCTGCTGCTGATCGTGCCGATCATGATCTTCCAGCGAGCCCAGGCGCGCGCCCAGGAGCAGGACAAATGAACGCCACCTGGAGCCGCTTTAATATCACCTCGATCGTGCTCGGCTTTGCCTTTCTTTACCTGCCGATCGTCCTGCTCGTCGTGTTCTCTTTCAACGAGTCGAAGCTGGTCACTGTCTGGGGCGGCTTCTCGACGAAATGGTACGTCTCGCTGTTCCACAATCAGGGTCTGATGGACGCCACCTGGGTGACGGCGCGCGTGGGCGTCATCTCGGCCACCGTGGCCACCGTGCTCGGCACGCTGGCGGCGCTCGCCTTGACGCGCTACACGCGCTTTCGCGGCCGGCTGCTGTTTTCCGGCATGGTCTTTGCGCCGCTGGTCATGCCGGAAGTCATCACCGGCCTGTCGCTGTTACTGCTCTTCGTCGCCGTGGGCCTCGACCGCGGCTTTCTCACGGTGACGCTTGCCCACACCACGCTGACCATGTGCTTCGTCGCGGTGGTGGTCCAGTCGCGCCTGATCACGTTTGATCGTTCGCTGGAAGAGGCCGCGATGGACCTCGGTGCGCCACCCGTGAGGACCTTCTTCCAGATCACGCTGCCGGTCATCATGCCGGCGATCGTCTCCGGCTGGATGCTGGCCTTCACGCTTTCACTCGACGATTTGGTCATTGCCAGCTTCACCTCGGGTCCCGGCGCCACGACGCTGCCGATGAAGATCTACAGTCAGGTTCGCCTCGGCGTGACGCCGGAAATCAACGCGGCCTGCACCATCCTGATCGCCGTCGTCGCCGTCGGCGTGATCATCGCTTCGCTCGCAAACAAACGCCGCGAGGTGCAGCGCCAGCGCGACGAGCAGGCGGCGCAGCGAGGTTGAGTTCTTGCTGCCTACTCGCCTGAAACGCCGCGACTTATCGGCGAGATGAACGGCGTGCTCCACGTGCCGCCGACGAAGAACGACGACTGCTTGGGCGCCTGGCCGTTCGTCTGCGTGGCAGCCTGGCTCGGCTGGACGATGCCGCCGGACAGCGCCAACCCGCGTCCGGCATAGGATGCGATGCCGGAAAGCCAGATCTTGTATTGCGCGGAATTCACCTCGGCCTTGTCGATGCGCGCCACGCCGTTCGAAACGCTCGCCTTGAGTTCGGCCCCGTCGATCGGCAGCGTTCCGTCCGAGACGTCGTCGAGCGCGAAGAATCCGCCCTGTTCGGTGTGCTTGAGGAACGCCGGCAGGTTAAGCCGGCTCAGCGCACCCGCGCCGAACGTCGCGGACAGCGAGCCATTGGCGTTTTCGAAAATGGAGTCCCAGGTTCTGCCCGGCCCCTTGAGGATGACCGAAACGGTTCCGGTGCCGATCGGCACCAGACGCGTCATCCCGGCTGCGGTGCCGAAAGCGCCGCCGTCGATATCGGAAGCAAGCAGCCGGATCTCGACTTCCGTGCCGGCGGGCTTGCGGTCGAAACGGACGCTGCTCTGGATGTTGCCGCCAAAGGCGGATGCATCGGAGATGTCGAAGACGGCGAGGCCATTCTTGACCTGTGCGGTGGCGGCGACGTCGACAAGCTGGATTGCGCCTGCCGTGGCATGCGCGGCCGACAGCCTGAGATCGAGATTGATCCGGTCGGCGAAGCTTGTGTCGATTTCGCCCGGGCCGGCGGCGCCGGCGGATGGCACGGGCGTAAAGGCCGAGAGAAACGATCTGAGGTCGAGCGTATCGAAGGCAAGTGTGCCGGAGATCACCGGCAGTGTCTCGCCGTAGGTGAAGTCCAGCGCGCCCATTCCGGGGTTGTTGTCGAGGGTTAGGGCCGTGTTTTCGAACTTGATGCGTCCGTCCGTCGCCGTGATCTTGCTCGAAACCGAGATCGAGCCGATTGCGGCACCGGGCGCGATGCCGGCCTGCGACCATTCGAGCACACGTCTCAGCGAAGGTGCGGCAAATTTTGCCTGGCCGTCGAAATAGCCATTCTCTGACATGCTGGCCAAGCCGTCGAATGAAAAGCTGGCAGGCGCCGCCTTGAAGGAAAAGGTGACAGGTGCTGCGCCGCCGCCAAACAGCACCAGCGGGTTCGGCGATGCGGCATCGACGGCAACGCTTTCGCCGCGCCATATCCCGGTCGCCGATAGCGTCGCATTGCTGTTCATCGCGGCCCAATTCGCCTGGCCGCTCAGGCTGCTCAATATCTCCTGGTCCTTGCCGCCGATGGCAGCCACCACGCGGCCGTCCCGGAACTCGACCGTGCCGAACGGATCTGCCGGCAGCTTGCCAAGATCCGGCTTGGCGGGATTTGTATTGATCACCGCGCGGGCAGCGTCGATCGAACGCGTAATGCGTCCGCCGGTAGGAATCGCAGGCAGGAAAAACCCACTCGCGCTACGCTGAACCCTGATCGTCGGCCGCACCAGCCGCGCCGTTGAAAACACCACGTCGCCCCGCAGCGCCGCCATCGCCGAGAGGTCGACCTCGACCCGTTCGGCCTCGACCACAGGCGGCGCATCCGTCTCTGTCCATTGCGACAGCGTCACGTCGCTCAGGATCGCCCGGAAATTCGGCCAGACCTCGATCCGCGGCGCGCCATCGATGGTGACCCTGAAACCGCTCCAAGCGCTCATTTCCCACGCGATGCGGTCACGCACGATGCGGGTCGAGGCGATCAACGGCAAAGCTGCGACAACCAGCGCGATGACGATGACGGCTGCGCCGATCGCCCATATTCCGCGTCGGATCAAAGGTGATGGCATATCGCCCCGTATGCTTCCATTCCGACAAAATCGCCCGACGGGTGTAACCGACGGCTGACGCATTTCAAGTCTTTATGGCCCGGCGATGGCATTTGCGCACACCCGGGCCGGCCCGGTCCAACAAAATCTTGCTCTGCTGCATCGCGATATGCATAAGCGATGCCAATGCATGTCGCCCAAAAGTGCGCAGCGGTTTTGGGATAAACGACATGCATAACGACAAAAGTTTAAAGCGCGTCGCGTGAATCTCTTCAAACGTGACGTGCTTTAAGGAGGAACAATGGATGGCTGACGACGCACCGCTCTGGACCCCGACGCAAGAGCAGATCGACGCTGCGCCGATGACCGCCTTCATGAACGCCGCGGCGGCCAGGTCCGGCAAGGCTTTCTCCTCCTATGCCGAACTGCATCGCTGGTCGATCGATGACCGCGAGACCTTCTGGAGCCTGGTCTGGGGCTTTTGCGGCATCGTCGGCGATAAGGGCGAACGCGTGCTGGTCGATGGCGACAAGATGCCCGGCGCGACCTTCTTCCCTGACGCGAAGCTGAACTTCGCCGAGAATCTCCTGAAGAAAACCGGGCTTGGCGACGCAATCGTCTTTCGCGGCGAGGACAAGGTCGAGCGGCGGCTGTCCTGGAACGAGCTGCATGCGCTGACCTCGCGCCTGCAGCAGCTTTTCCTGTCGCTCAAGGTGAAGAAGGGCGACCGAATCGCCGCGATGATGCCCAATATGCCGGAGGCCGTTGCAGCGATGCTGGCTGCCGCCTCGATCGGCGCCGTCTGGTCGTCCTGCTCTCCAGATTTCGGCGAGCAGGGGGTTCTCGACCGGTTTGGCCAGATCGAGCCCGTCGTGTTCATCGCGCCGGACGGCTACTGGTACAATGGCAAGGCGATCGAAGTCGCCGACAAGATCGCGGCCGTAGCGGGCAAGCTCGCCACCGTGCGCAAAGTCCTCATTGTCGACTATCTCGGCACCTCGCTCGACGTCGCGGCGACCATCGACAAGGCGGCTGCGCTGGAGGAGGCGCTGTCACCCTTTGCCGCCAGGCCTGTCAGTTACGAAAGGCTGCCGTTTTCGCATCCGCTCTACATCCTGTTTTCGTCGGGCACGACCGGCATCCCTAAATGCATCGTCCATTCGGCCGGCGGAACGCTGATCCAGCACGTCAAGGAAGAACGGCTGCATGCCGGTCTGCTCGACGGCGACCGCCTCTTCTATTTCACCACCTGCGGCTGGATGATGTGGAATTGGCTGGTGTCGGGCCTGGCGTCGGGTGCCACCTTGCTGCTCTATGACGGCTCGCCTTTCTACCCGGACGGCAATGCGCTGTTCGACTTCGCCGATGCCGAGAAGATGACGTATTTCGGCACCTCGGCCAAATTCATCGATTCCGTGCGCAAGGCCGGCCTGAAGCCGATCCACACCCATGATCTTTCCAGCGTGCGCGCCATATCCTCGACCGGCTCGCCGCTGTCGCCGGAAGATTTCCGTTTCGTCTATGAAGGCATCAAGAAGGACGTGCATCTCGCCTCGATCTCCGGCGGCACCGATATCGTCTCCTGCTTCGTGCTCGGCGTGCCGATCGAACCGGTATGGACCGGCGAGATCCAGGGGCCGGGGCTCGGCCTTGCCGTCGATGTCTGGGACGATGACGGCCGCCCGCTCCGCCAGGAGAAGGGCGAGCTCGTCTGCACCAAGGCGTTTCCGGCAATGCCGATCGGCTTCTGGAACGACCCCGAGGACAAAAAGTACAAAGCCGCCTATTTCGAACGTTTCGACAATGTCTGGTGCCACGGCGATTTCGCCGAATGGACCGCCCATGGCGGCCTGATCATCCATGGCCGTTCCGACGCCACGCTCAATCCGGGCGGTGTCAGGATCGGCACGGCGGAGATCTACAACCAGGTGGAGCAGATGCCGGAAATCCTCGAAGCGCTATGCATCGGCCAGGATTTCGACAATGACGTTCGCGTCGTACTGTTCGTGCGGCTGGCGGCCGGCGTTGAGCTCGACGCCGAGCTGGAAAAACGCATCCGCACCAAAATCCGCACCGGGGCGAGCCCACGCCACGTGCCGGCCAAGATCGTCGCCGTCGGCGATATACCGCGCACCAAATCGGGCAAAATCACCGAGCTCGCGGTTCGCGATATGGTGCATGGCCGCGCCATCAAGAACAAGGAAGCGCTCGCCAATCCCGAAGCACTCGAGCTGTTCCGCAACCTGCCGCAGCTTGCCGACTGAGCCGGATCCAAACTGAGAGCCGGTTTGGCGTCTGCCTCTCCGGCATGGTTAACGAAATGTCTCTGCGGAATTTACCTAGATTTCATGAGTGGTACACATTGGTAAATTTTCGGACGCGCGGGTAAGGATTTGTTAAGGCCCGGCATCGATAGTCGTGCGTAACTTGAGGGAGAAATCCCGTTCCTCTAGCCCCCAGAGGATCTGATTCGCTCAAGCCCCCGTTGTGACAGCAATTCTATCATTCAAGGCGTCCTGTTGGACGCCTTTTTCTTTGGGCAGCCATAGACCTAACCGGCCAGCACGCGGGTCGAGGGAAAGGCGACTTCGACCAGGGTTCCCTCGCCGGGCGTCGAGTTGATGGTGAACCTGGCACGGTTCGCTTCGACCATCGCCTTCGTCAGCGGCAGCCCAAGACCGGTGCCGTCGCCGCGGCCGCGCTTCAGCGCGTTGATCTGCTTGAACGGCTTCAGCGCCTGCTCGATCTCGGACTGGCTCATGCCGATGCCGGTATCGCGCACGCGCATGACGACGTCGCCGGAGATCTCGTAGGCCGTCGACACGATCACCTGCCCGCCGGCCTGCGTATAGCGGACGGCGTTCGACAGGATGTTGAGCGCGATCTGCCGCACGCTGCGCAGATCGGCCACCACTTCCGGCAGCCGCGAGGCGAAGCTGGAGCGGATGATGACGCGTTCCCGATTGGCTTGCGGCTGCATCATCGCCACGGTTTCGGCTAGCGTGTCGTTGAGCGACACCGCCTCATAGGCCATCTCCTGCTGGCCGGCCTCGATTTTCGAAATGTCGAGCAGATCGTTGACCAGATCGAGCACGTGGTTGCCCGAACGATTGATGTCGCGCAGATAGTCGCGATAGCGGTCATTGGCCACCGGCCCGAATTTCTCGTCCACCATCAGCTCGGAAAAGCCGATGATAGCATTGAGCGGCGTGCGGATCTCGTGGCTGATGCGGGCCAGAAAATCAGTCTTCTGCGACGAGGCGCGCTCGGCGACCGCGCGTGCCTGGGTCAGATCCTCTTCGGCCCGCTTCCACTGGGTGATGTCGCGCACCACCGCGCAGAAGCCGCTGTCGTTGGGCAGCCTGCCGATGGTCATGAACAGTGGAATGAAGCGCCCCTGCGCCTCGCGTCCGATTACCTCGCGGCCATCGTTCATCACGCTTGCCACGCCGGGCTCCGACAGCCCGTCGAGATAGTCGCGCGCCGCGCGCTGGCTCTCGATCGCAAACAGCGAGACGAACGGTTTGCCGGTCACCTCGTCGCTGTCGAAGCCGAACAGCGCTTCCGCCGGACGGCTAATTGAACGGATCGTTCCGTTACGGCTGATCAGCACGACGCCGTCGGTGGCAGTGTCGATGATGGTGCGCATTTCGGCGATGCGCGCCTTGAGCTCGGAAACATCCGGCTGCGTTTGGTCGTCGGCGGCGCCATGTGGAATGGCTGCTGCTTCGTCGTCGCCGGAACGGCGTACGACCAGCATCAGCGCCTTGCCGTTCCGCCAGGGGACGGAGCGTAAAATCGCGTCGATCGCAAACTCCTGACCGTCGCGAGTCTTCAGCCGCAGTGCATGATCGCTGCCGTCGGAACTGCCGTCGTCGTCATAAGGATCGGCAAACAGCGCGCCGAGCCCGCCGGCCTCGTCCAGCGCGTCCAGCGTCGCATAGCCTGTCAAGCCGAGGAATTCCTCGTTCGCGTAATGCAGGTGGTCGCCGGAATGGATAAGCAACGGCACCGGCAGCTTGCCGAGGATCGAGGTATCCGGCCCCTTGTTGTCCTCTCCGGCGGCAAACGCCGACGGCACGAAGCCGTCGAGTTTGAGCGGTGGTGCCTGCGGTCGCTCGATTGGCGCCGCCGGGCCGGCATCGTCGTCGGCGGCTTCGCTGTCATCGGACCAATCTTCGCTGTCCTCGGCGTCGCGGAAATCTTCGGCCGTCATGCTGTCGTCGTCTTCGCCATCCCGCGGCGCCTCGGCGACGATCGTTGGACGGTTCGTGCTGGGCTCGACGCCTTCCTGCGCTTCGTCGCTGGGTTCGCGGTCGGCATAGTCGAGCAGCGACCCGGAGGCCGGGCGTGTGACGGGTTCGCCGGCTTGCGTCTCTTCTGCCGTCTCATCGGGCTGCTCGCCGTCGAGCCGGGCAAGGTCCTTCTGGTCCTCCGCATCAGCCTCGGGCGGTTCAGCGGCAGCTGCCTCGCTTTCCGGACCTGGCGCTGGCATTTCACCCATGTCCGTCGGACCAGCTTTCAGCTTTGGCTCGTCGGCCTTGCCGGTTGCCTCGACTTTGGTCTCGGCCTCCGCAGCCGGCTTTGGCTTCCGGGCGCTCGGCCGCTGGTCTGCCGGCTTTTCGGCCGGGGTGCTGTCCTTCTTGAGACGCTCGCCAATCTCGCGAAACGCGCTGCGTTCCAGCGTCGACAGGCCCTTGTCGTTGGCCGGCTGCCGGTGCTCGGCCAGCCGGATCACCTTGTCGGCAAAGCGCCGCTCTGGTCTTGGCACGATGGTCAGCGCCGGCACTTCGCCCTGGAACGGATCGGCGGGTTTCGGTGTCTCGGGGGCAGGTTCAACGGCTTCCGGCGCGACGGTCACGGCAGGTTCGCCGTCGGCGACAAGGGCCATACCGACCGCGTCCGGATCGACCACCGCATCGCCGCTGCGGGCAACGCCGAAACCGCGAAAGCCTTCGAAAACCCGGCTGCGGCTGTAAACCGGGAGCGCCGCCAGATCGACGGGTATCTTCAGATCGGTGCCACCGACCGGCCACAGCACGGAGCGGCCGGACCAGGTGTCGCGCCGTTCGAGCAGGCCGGCGATCTCGCCTGAAGCATCGAGGCCGTAGGCGGCCGAAACGTCCTCGAAGCGGCGGCCGATCACGTCGGCGGCAGGCTTGCCGACGAGTTCGGCAAATTCCGGCGACAAGGCACTGAACCGGCCCTCTGCGTCGGTACGCCAGACGAAACGCATGGGCGCAGCCGTGCGGTCGATCGCCGGGGCGGGGCGTTCGGCCGGGGAGGCGGCTTTGGTGGCTCGTGCAGCACTTTCCTGCGAAGCATCCGAGCCGGCCTGCGAAGCATCGGGGCCGGTTGGTGTCTCGACTTCGCCGGGCACACGGACCTGCGCGTCGTCGCCGGCATTGAAGTACCAATGGTCATGCTGCGTCGGCGTTTCGCCAACCGTGTGCTGATTGTCGGCCAAGTCGGGAGGCTCGTGCTCCGCCGCTGCGGAGGTGCCTTCGTTCGCTGGGCCGATCTCCGCCGCACCCATCCCGGCGATTGGCGGCTCGTTGTCCTGGTCCGTCGACTGGGGAAGATCGCCACCGCTCGGTGCCGCTGCTGCTTCGCTGCCGGTTTCCGCGCCGGCGCGCTCGCCAACAAGGGCCTCGCCGTCAAGCCGGTCCTCGTCGATCACCACCAGCAGGTGCCGCTCGTCCGTCAGCCGGGCAAAGCCCGCCGGATAGGAGCTGGATCCGCCCGGAACCAGGCGCTTGACGATGCGGTCGCTCTCGTTTGCCACGTCGGCGACAAGGGCAGCCAGCGTCTCAGGCCGGATGCCGAGCGACGAAAAGCCGTCCGACGCGGCGTCGATATTGCCCTTGGCGTCGACAAAGGCGATGTAGTGGCCGTCTTCGGTAAAGCCGCTGATGGCGCGATCGGCGATCTCGGCCGCGCTGCGCGAGCCGGCCTGCGCCCCCGGTAGCGCCAGCATGATTGCTTCCTCGCCATCGGGCATTGTCACTGCGCTGGCCAAGAAGCCGACCGCGCGGCTGGTCAGGCCGGTCGCCAGTCGGACCGTGATGGCACGGTCGCGGCCGACCTGCGGAAAACCGCTGGTTGCCATGATCTGGCGCCTGGCGATCAGCGGCAATCCTGTCGAGGCGCCGATGATCGCTCCGATGTCCGGATAGCCGAATACCGCAGCCCCGGGGCCGTTGGCCCAGATCACCTGCTCGAGATCTGCCGACAGAATGGCGATCGCGTCGCCGGCGGCGAAGCGCAGGCGGACCGCGTCGAGCACGGCGACATCGAGGAAGGAGTAGTTTTCAGCCGGCATGCGCTTGGCGACCCTCACAGAGCGGGCAATTTGCGGTTAACGCTTTGTTAATAAAAGCCGGCGGCGCGAAGGTCCACAAGTCATAGCGTGCAACCAGCGGAATCTCTGGGCGCGTGGTTAACGCCGCGAAACAAATAATCTATGGTGCGATGCAACAAACATGTTGCAACGCACAAAATTTGCCTTTATATTGCCATGATAGATGAACGAGACGGCTTTCTGTCAAAGCCGCTGCCGATGAAAAGGATGGAAAATGTCCAGGACCAAGACTGCCGACACGATCGAAAACGTTGAATTCCCGAGCTTCGACGCTTCCAAGGCCACCGACCAGATCCGCGCCTTCGCCGAAAAAGGCGTCGAGCAGTCGAAAGAGGCCTATGCCAAGCTGAAGACCGGCGCCGAGGAGACCCAGAAAGCGCTGGAGTCGACCTACGAGACCGCCAAGACCGTGTCCAGCGACCTGTCGCTCAAGACCATTGCCGCTCTGCGCGCCAATGCCGAAGCCGGCTTCTCACATTTCGAAGCCCTGATCGGCGCCAAGTCGCTGTCGGAAGTCGTCGAGCTGCAGACAGCATTCCTGCGCAAACAGGTCGAAATGACCGTCGAGCAGGCCAAGGACTTCCAGGCCGTTGCTGCCAAGGCGGCCGAGGACGTATCCAAGCCGATCAAGACCGCCTTCGAAAAGGCCGTGAAAGAAATTAAGATCGCCTAATATTTGGACACAGTTTGACGATGCATCAAAAGGTCGCATTTCGTCAGACAAATAGATGTGCGATATAGTCGTTCAAACGAATACCCGGCGAGTGGAACCTCCTCCCTCTGCTCACCGGGGTAACCAGCCAGCACCTCCTCCCGCTGGCTCGTAACAGGAAAAGGCCGGCACCTCCTCCCGCCGGCCTTTTCTTTGTCCGGCGAAAGCTTGCGCTGGGAGACGATGTTTTACTACAGCGCCGCGCGCCCTCTTGGATGCGCAAAAGACGCCGCAGAACTTTGGATTTGCGCATGATCCTTTCCGAAAATCGAAACTGATTTTCGGGATCATGCGCCGTCAAAAGCCTTGAATTAAGCTCCGATAGCCCGTATGGACGCATCGCCGAACGACAGAGCGGGTCCCGGAGAATAAACGTTCCGTCTGGATCTCGCTCAGGCAAGCGTGCCGTTGTAGCTCAGATGGTTAGAGCGCCGGATTGTGGATCCGGAGGTCGCTGGTTCGATCCCAGCCAACGGTACCATCAGCTTTCAGCTACATTTCTGACTGGCAAAATATCGCTAAAGCGGTCTTTACGATCCGGTCGCGGTCACCCGCGATTCCGCGCCTGACGCGTGCCGCGCAGGTGATCCACGAGAGCTCGCAGCTTCGGCGCGATATTCCGCCGGCTGGGGAAATAAAGATAGAAGCCCGCAAACGGCGGGAAGTAGCCGTCAAGGATTGGCACAAGCTCGCCGCGGTCGATCCAGGGGCGGAATGTGTCCGCCATGCCAAACGTGATCCCGGCGCCCGCAACAGCCAGCCGGATCATCAGCCACATGTCGTTGGTCGTGATCTCGGGCGCAACAGCCACGTCGAACTCGCGCCCGTCCTCGCCAAACTCCCAGCGATAAGGCGAAACTCCGGGCGCCGGCCGCCAGCCGATACAACGATGGGCCACAAGCTCACGCGGATGAGCGGGGGCTCCGAACCGGTTGAGATAGCGCGGCGCGCCGACGGCCATCTGTCGCTGATCGCCCGATACCGGCACGGCGATCATGTCCTGCTCGATCACTTCGCCGAGTCTCACCCCGGCATCATAGCCTTCGGCCACGATATCGAACTCCTCGTCGGTGACCACAATGTCCAGATGCACCTCGGGAAACGTTTCCGTGAAGGACGCCAGCAACGGTCCTGACAGGAACGCCTCTGCGATCGATGAAACCGCGATCCGCAGCAGGCCGCGCGGGTGGTCCAGAAACTCCGTAGTGGCTTCGACTGCCGCGTTCACGTCGGCGATCGCCGGTGCGACGCTCGCCAGCAGTCGTTCACCCGCTTCGGTCAGGTTTACGCTGCGTGTCGTGCGCTGCAGCAATGCGATCCCCAGACGCTGTTCAAGCCTAAGGATGCCCTGGCTTACCGCCGAGCGCGTCACGCCCAGGCGGTCTGCCGCAGCGCGAAAATTGCGTTCCTCAGCCACGGTGACAAAGACGGCAATTGCATTGAGATCGACGTCCATTGGTTAGCAACACTTACCTTAGAGGTTAACAATAGGCGGGTTATCGCGACAATGCCATGCTCCTATCTCTGTCGCAACGGCAAGAAGGCTTGATCGTCTCGATCCAAACCGATGCCGGCTGACAAAGGAGATCCCATGACATCACTGCCTTCTTCCTGGAACCTGGATGGAAAAATCGCCCTCGTGACGGGCGCGGCACGCGGCATCGGTCGCTGCACCGCGGAGCTGCTGCGTGCCCGGGGTGCCCGGATCGTGGCAAGCGATCTCAGCGACACTGTACGTGAATTGGAAGCCGAGGATGTGGCAACCCTGGTCGGCGATGTCGCCGACGAGGATCTGGCGAGACGCTCGGTCGAGTTCGCGGCGAAGCGTTTCGGACGCCTCGATCGTCGTGAACAACGCCGGTCGTACGCTCAACAAACGTCTGACGGAGACCTCCGTCGACGACTATGACCGCATTCTGCAGATCAATGCGTGCGGCAGCTTCGTCACCGCCCGTGCCGCAGTGGAATTGATGGCCGCCGGTGGCGGCGGCGCGATCGTCAATGTCTCATCGATTTCGGCGGTTGCGGCCTTCGAGACGCAGGCGGCCTATGCCTCCTCCAAGGCGGCTGTCGCACAGCTGACCAAGGTGATCGCGATCGAATACGGGCGCATGGGCATTCGCTGCAACGCCGTTGCCCCTGGCGTGATCGAAACCGACATCATGGAAGGTGTGGTGGAGAATGGGCGGGAGATGCTGCGAAGCTTTGGCAACGCACATCCGATCGGCCGGATCGGGCAGCCGGAAGAAGTTGCCGAGAGCATCGTCTTTCTTGCCTCGCCGGCGTCCAGCTTCATTACCGGGACCCTGCTTCTGGTCGACGGCGGCTACACCGCCCAATGAAACGCAACCCTACCATCAGACCGGCGCGCTGCAGGATCTTAATCGCACGCCTACCCTTCACATCGTGAAAATACTCACAGGATTTCTGGAACCGAAAGGATCATTTTCATGACCATGGACAAAGTTGTTCTGATCACCGGTGCCTCCAGCGGCATCGGTGCTGGCATCGCCCGCGAACTTGGCGCGGCAGGTGCAAAGCTGATCCTCGGCGCGCGGCGTACCGACCGCCTTGAAGCTCTCGCGGCCGAGATCGAGGCGGCTGGTGGAACGGTTCGTGTGCGAGCGCTCGATGTCACCAAGAGGGCAGATGTCGCAGCGTTCGCCGATGCCGCCCGGGCCGAATGGGGCCGGGTCGATGTCATGATCAACAATGCGGGCGTCATGCCGCTGTCGGCCATGGCCGCGATGAAGGTTGGCGAATGGGAGCTGATGGTGGACGTCAACATCAAAGGTGTTCTGTATGGCATCGCGGCGGTCCTGCCCGAGATGACGGCACGCGGCTCTGGCCACATCATCAATATCGGCTCCATCGGAGCACTGGCCGTCTCGCCCACGGCTGCCGTCTATTGTGCAACGAAATACGCTGTCCGCGCGATTTCCGATGGGCTCCGCCAGGAGTGTGACGATATCCGCGTAACCTGCATTCATCCTGGCGTGGTTGAAAGCGAGCTGGCGAACACGATCACCGACCAAGCCGCCGCCACTGCCATGAAAACGTGGCGGGCAATTGCCCTGCAACCCGACGCCATCGCCCGAGCTGTGCGCTACGCAATCGAACAACCCGACGATGTCGACGTCAACGAGATCGTCGTGCGTCCGACGAAGGCGGCGCATTGATGCGGCCCCGTTTGGCCGCAGTGCTCGCTTGTGTTGCAATCGCTGCTGCGCCAGTAGGGCTGGCCCTGTTGTTAACTCCAATTCTTGCAGAGGAACCGATGACGCACCAAGATCATCCCTACGTCGGAATGTGGATCACCGAGGATCGCCATGTCCGGCACGAACTCCTGCCGAACGGCCGTTATGACGAAGCGCGCGGTGACCGCGAGAGCGCCTACCGGGGACGCTATCAAGTAGAGGGCAACCACATAGAATACTGGGACGATACGGGCTTCACCGCAGATGGTGAGTTCGTCGAAGGCGTTCTCTATCATGGCGGGATGATCCTTTATCGCCAGCGGTAGAGAGCCACCCTGAGACAAGCACTTCAGGGTTCCACCGTTACGGTTGCGCGGTATTTGATCGAAGTGCCGCCGCTCTTTTCCTCGGACACCGCCCCACTTGCCAGGAAGCTATTGCACGCCTTGCATGAGGCGCTCAGCAGTTTGCACTGCAAGGCTCGCCGCACCACATATCTCCCGGCAAGCGCGGCGGAAAGAAGCAGGATCGCGAGCGGAGTCGACATTGCAAAGGGTTGTCACTATATAGCGGCGGCTTTGACGGCTCGCCTCTTACGTGGTGCCGGCGAGAGCGCGGTAAATGTGCTAGTCATTGCGACATCTATTGTGATCCAAAACGGCTTGAAAACCAAAAAAAAGCAAATAGAAACAATAGCGCGGGTCGAACGAGTTTCGTCGAGAGAATCAGTCCTCAAGAACCAGAACGTGCTCCTTGAACCCTCCATTCCCTTCAGCTCTGTGGACCTCGGACAAGTTCGGCTTGCCGGGCGAAGCCGACTCGGCTCGAATGGCAGCACGCATCTTTTCCAAGATGCCGACGTTTATGATTACCAACCGGCATAGCCGCTAGGGAACAGCAGTATGAGTGAACACGCGATCGAGTTCTTGCGCGGGTGGATTGGCGAAAAAGTCCATTGCCAGCCCTCGCCAGCCAGAATCGAGAAGCAGGCCGAGACCCTCGCCAGGGAATGTGCGGCCAAGGCTGCCGAAGCCGGCATACCCCTGGAGGATATCCAGGAAGAGGTCGGCGACATTCAGGAGCTCATTGCTTCGAGGCTCGAAGAGGCGGCCGAGGCCGACCAGGACGAGCAGAATTCCAACAAGCCTGCCGGCTGACGGACCGCCCCCCGGCAAAACCGGCCGGGCGACCATTGGCTGTCTGATGCAGTTGCGCGGTCTATCGCCGCGCAGCCTTGCCAAATCTCTCCGTGAGCCACTCTGTCGGCAATGCCGGCACGAAATTGCCGTCGCGCCCGGTCATGTCTTCATTGGCGACCAGCGCGTTGAGGATTGCTTCCTCCACGCTCTGAACGACGGCGTCGAAGAACGGGTTGATGTCGGCATCCGGTATGTAGCCGGCGCTGACCAATTTGCCCGCCGCGCCGCGCGCCGCGTCGGGATTGGCCGTGCTGAAGGCCAGAAAGATATCGCCGGACGTATTGTATCCATAGCCGCCGGTCAGCGCCACGCCGAGCGGCACGCGTTTTGCCAGTCTTTTCAACTGATGCGGCATGAATGGCGCATCGGTGGCGACGATCGCGATGATCGAGCTCTTTTCCGCTCGCGGCGTGTTGTCCCGGACCGCCGGTTCGGCGAGTTCCGCTTCGGTCCTGACGCCACGGATGACGAGGTTCCGCCTTGCACCGAAATTCGACTGGACGAAGCAGCCGATCGTGACACGCTCTCCGTTCCAGTCGACGCTGCGCGAGGATGTCCCCGATCCCGCCTTGAAGCCGAAGGTGATCATGCCGGTGCCGCCGCCGACGCTGCCCTCTTCGATCGGCCCGCTTTCAGCCGTCTCGAGCGCCGAAAACACGTGCTCGAAGCTTACATGATGGCCGTTGATGTCGTTGAGGAAGCCGTCATAAGTCTCGCCCGCCACCGGCAGCGCCCAGGCGCTGTCGAGCGATTGCGGCAGCACCTTCTGTATCCAGCGCAGCGTTGCGTCGCGGCTGACGCCGCAGGAATGCGTGTTGGTGATGGTGATGGGAAGATTGAACGCTCCGAGTTCCTCTATCAGATGCGAGCCGGTCAGTTCGCCATTGCCATTGGCGCTGAACACGCCGGCGAACGCCGGGACGGCCAACTCGCCTCTGGGCCGTGGCAGGATCGCGGTCACGCCGGTGCGCACCGGACCTTTGCCGACAACGAGCGGCCCGTCCCCCGAGATCAGCGTCGTATAGCCGACTGTCACGCCAGGCACATCGGTGATGGCGTTTAAAGGCCCTGGCGTGCCTTCGAACGGGATCGCGAAGGCGCGTGCACGCAGTTTGCCCGAGGGCGTCGCAAGATGCGGGTCGGTCATTTCGTCCTCAGAAAGCAAGCCTTGGTCGTCCTTAGAAAAGCGAACCTTGGCCGCCCGGCGCCTTGAGCTTGGCCGCGGACTTGGCAACCGTCTTCGGCCGCGCCGTGCCACTGATGGCGACGGCATCCGCGGTGCCGTCGGCGAACTCCAGCGAAAGTGCCATTCCCGACGCGACTTCCGCCGCATGCTTGACCACCGCGCCGTCCGCATCCTTGACCAGCGCGAAGCCTCGCGCCAGCACGGCCTTATGCGACAGCGTCGCCAGCAGCCGGTCGGCCTGCGTCAGTCTTCCACGCAGACGGTCCAGCCGTCTCGAAATCGCGTGGTCCTGCCGTCGCGTCAGGGCCAGCAGGGCATCGCCTTGCAGTTTCTGCCGTCTTGCGATCGGCGCCGGTGACAGTCTGGTGGCGGTGCGCGAAAACCGCGCTCGCCGCTCGCGCACGATGGCAAAGAACGCCGCTTGCGCACGGGCGAGGTCGCGGCGGGTCAGCGTGCGGGCTTCGTTCATCCGCCGCGACAAGGTGGCCGGCGTCAGCCGCTGCCCCAGAAGCCTGGCCCGCTTGCGCTCGACGCTGACCGACAGCGCCCGGCCGAGCCGGCTCGTCGCCTCGTCGAAGCGCCGCCGCGGCAGCGCCAGCAACTGGTCGGGCGAGGGCAGCGCACGGGCGGCCGCGCGTGCTGCCTGCCGCTTGCGTTCGAAATTGCGCGACACCGCGGTCTTCAGCCGTGCGCCAAGGCCGGCAAGCGTCGCTTCGAGGTCGACTTTGACCGGTACGGCGATTTCGGCAGCGCCTGTCGGCGTCGGCGCCCGCACATCCGCCGCCAGATCGATCAGCGTCCAGTCGGTCTCGTGGCCGACCGCCGAAATCACTGGAATGCCCGAAGCCGCGACGGCCCGGGCGAGCGCTTCGTCGTTGAACCCCCAGAGGTCCTCCAGGCTGCCGCCGCCGCGCGCCACGATCAACAGGTCGGGCCGCGGGATGGCGCCGTCCCACGGCAGTGCGTTGAAGCCGTTGACGGCAGCGGTCACCTCCGCACCCGCCGTCTCGCCCTGCACCCGCACCGGCCAGACGAGTACGTGCAGCGGAAACCGGTCCTTGATGCGGTGGATGATGTCGCGAATGACGGCGCCTGTCGGCGAGGTGACCACGCCGATGACGCGCGGCATGAAAGGCAGCAGGCGCTTGCGGGCCGCGTCGAACAGCCCTTCCGCCTGCAGCCGGCGCTTGCGCTCTTCCAGCAGCGCCATCAGCGCACCGGCACCGGCCGGTTCGAGATTGTCGATAACGATCTGGTAGTTGGACTTTCCGGGATAGGTGGTGAGCCTGCCGGTGGCGATCACCTCCATGCCTTCCTCGGGACGGAATTTCAGCCGGCTCATCGTGGTCTTCCACACCACGGCATCGAGCCGCGCGCGATCGTCCTTCAGGCAGAAATAGGCATGGCCGGAGGAATGCGGTCCGCGATAGCCGGAAATCTCGCCGCGCACCCGTACATTGCCGAAGACGTCCTCGACCGTGCGCTTAAGCGCGCCGGAAATCTCGCTCACCGTATATTCGGTGGCGTTGGTGCGTGATTCGGATGCTGCGTCGCTCATCGGCCGATTGGGGGACTGTTGTTGGCCGGCGTCAAGGCGGCCGTGTTCGATGTCCGCCCCAATTGCGCGATCCTTCACCAGCCCGGCAGGATCTGGCTCGGCTTGGTCCGCTTCATCTTCGCGAAGGCGAGTGTTGCGAAGTCGAACGTGCCGGTCTCTTCCCCGAGCGGCACGGAAATATTGTCCAGGCTTTCCGAAATATGACGGGCGAGCGCGTCGACGATCTCCGGCTGCGAGGTCTGGCCGCGCATGATGCCGATGCGGCAATCGGGCAGGGCACCGAAACCGTCGGCCTCGCCCAGCACCCGCATACCGGGCCGCAGCGCGCATTCCGGCAGCACCGAGATCGCCAGGCCGGAAAGCACCGCGGCGGCGATGACGGTGGCCGAGAAGCTGGTGAACAGGATGCGGTAGTCGCGGTTCTGCTGGTCGAGCACGTCGGCGGCGGCCCGCCGCCAGATGCAGTTCGGCCGGCCGAAGGCCATCGGCAAGATCGTCTGCTCATGCGTCGCATGGTTGGCCGAGGTAACCCACAGCAGCGGTTCGCGCCGCACCACTTCCGACTGGCCGCGCGCGTCATTGTGCGTCACCAGCGCCAGGTCGAGATTGCCGCGCTTGATGTGTTCGACCAGTCCCGGCGTCGGCTCACAGATGACGGTCAGTTCGACATGCGGGTTGGAACGGGCAAACCGCGCCATGATCTCGGGCAGGAAGCGATCGGCATAGTCGTCCGGGGTGCCGATGCGGATGGTGCCTTCGAGCCGGCGGTCGTCGAATGCGGCCAGTGTTTCCTTGTTGAGATAGAGCAGCCGCCTTGCGTAGGAGAGCAGCCGGTCGCCCTCCTCGGTCAGCCTGTTGGTGCGGCCGTCCTTTTCGAACAGCGGCTTGCCGATCCGCTCTTCCAGCCGGCGCATCTGCATCGACACCGCCGACTGGGTGCGATGCACCGCTTCCGCCGCGCGGGTAAAGCTGCCGGTGTCGACAATCGAGATGAAGGTCTGCAACTGATCGAGATCGAGTGGCGCTTTCATCGGTCCAATCCATCATTGATGTTGATGCTAAAGATTAGAAACATTCGTTGGATTAATCAATCGCGCCATGGCAAATTCGCATTGTCTACATGAAGGCATGTGAATCGAAGCCGGAACGGCCGCTGTCGCCAGCGCCCGATCGACCGGTTTTGTCCGTTCGAGTCTAAAGGAGACCGACATGGCTACGTTTGATTTCGCCACCGAGACCTCGCGCATCACCTCGCGTCCGGCCGTTGCGACGCGCGTGGCCAATGCGGCTGCCAATATTTACCGCGCCTGGAAAAACCGCCGCGCCTTTTATCGCCTCGGCGAAATGTCAGATGCCGAGCTCGCCGACATCGGCCTGACCCGCGCCGACCTGCACGTCGCTATCGGTGTGCCCTTTGGCCGCGATCCGACCGAGAGGCTTCGCGTCATCGCAGTCGAGCGCGCCGAAACGATCGAGGATCTTGCCCGCAAGGTGGCCTGATCGCACAAGTTGCGATCCGGTCGCATTGAACCTTTTCGAGGCACGACGCCATCAAGTTACGCAGGCTCCCCACTCCCTGCCGGATCCCCCCGGCCGCCTGCGCGCTGCCCGGTCCTTGCAAGGACCGGGCTTTCTTTTTGGGAAATCAGGCGACGGCCGACTTTTGTGATGGCCTTGGTATCGATCTGCCAAGTTCGTGCGCAGCTTCTATCCAGGACGATATGGCGTCTTGGACATTAGCGATAGCTTCTTCAGGAGTTTCACCATCGGTGATGCAGCCTGGCAGGTCGGGGACCGAGGCCGAAAATCCGCCCCCGTCTTCTGCGGAAAGCGGTGCGATGACGACCGCATATTCAAGTCTGTCCGCCATGTCTCTTTACCTCGTCGATGAAAGCCACGAGTTTTCGAATATATACGGGTTTGATGGGGCGTTTAAAAGGCACTGTCAGAATCTCGGCCATTGCCGAATGATAGACTTTGTAATGCGACCCACCGGATCGTGGCGGCACGCATTGAACGCCTGCATCGTCACAAACTGCCCTTACATCAGCTATTGACCAATCACCGCGAGGGTTGCGGCGCATCTGTTCCAGTCTCTTGCCCACAGGACGTCGACTCGCAGCTTGTGGCGCTATCGCCGGCCCATTCCCTGTTTGAACTGGTCGAAGATCGACTCCATGCCCTTCTGGTAGTCGTCGCGTTGCTGGGCGCCCGTCTCGAACATCTTGCCGAACAGGTCGTCGAACGGATTTCTCGGCCTGCCGCTCGGATTGGTCTGCGGCTGCGGCGCCTGGGGTTGCCGCGGCGCCTGGCGAGGCTGCGGCTGAGACTGCGGCTGTTGTGCGCCGCCGAACATATCCTGCAGCACTTTGCCGAGCGGATTGTCACCATAAGGGTTCTGTGTCTGCTGCGGCTGGCTTTGCGGCTGCTGCCCGCCGCCGAACATATCCTGCAGCACCTTGCCGAGTGGATTGTCCGCTGGACCTGCAGGCTGTGGTGCCGGCGCCTGGCCGCCGCCGCCCGCCTGCCGCATCATCTGCTCGATGAGCTCGCCGAGCGGATTGCCGCCGCCGCCTGCCGCATGCATCTGCCCGCCTAGCTGGTTGGTGGTCTGCTTGAACAATCCGCCCATCATCATCGAGGCGATTGCCGGCAGCATCTGCTGCAGGACCTGCTGGCTGACGCCGCTCGCCCGCGCGGCCTGGCTGGCGACGGCGCGTGACAAATCCTTCGAGCCGAACAAATGCCCCAGAATGCCGTTGCCTTCATCGAGACCCTGCGGCGAGAAGGCCCGGCTTGCATCCTCGAAATATTTGGCGTGCTGGCCGCTGGCCATCGCCGTCATGAAGGCGCCGAGCCCATAAGGGTCCGCCGTATTGCGCTTCAGCCCCTGTGAAAAGGCCGGCAGCAGCGCCGCGACCGCCGATTGCGTCTGCTGCTGCGAAAGCCCGAACTGCTGGGCCAGCGCCTGCATGCCGGTGCCGTTCTGAGCCTGCGCCAGAATATCGAACAAGGAAGGCATTGTTTTCTCCTCCGGGAAAATCCTCGCAGGAGAAGCCTAGTTCGTTTCCATCACTGATTGAAGCGAATTTGCCGGACCATGAACCATGCGGATAGCGAAGCGTTAATACGCGTATTCCATGAACACCGGCTCGATCGAACCGCCCCAGCGCGTGTGGTAGGCGGAGAGCATCTCTTCGGCGCTTGTCGTGCCGCGCGCGACGACCTCGTCCAGCGTGTTGAGGAACGAGGTCTCGTCATAGCCGTCGCGGTTCTTGCGGCCACGGTTCTTCAGTCCCATGCGCGAGATGACGAGCACGTCGCGGGCGATCTCGCGCAATGTCGTGTTGCGGAAGGGCGCCGAAATGCCCTGTTCCGGCACCGCGTTGCGCATCGCCAGCACCTCGTCATAGCTCCAGCTCGAAGTCAGCGCCTCGGCCGCGTCGAGCGCTGCCGCGTCATAGAGCAGCCCGACCCAGAAGGCCGGCAGCGCGCAAATGCGCCGCCACGGCCCGCCATCGGCGCCGCGCATTTCGAGAAAGCGTTTCAATCGCACGTCGGGGAACAGCGTAGACAGATGGTTCGCCCAGTCGCCCATCGTCGGCAGCCCGTCCGGCAATTCGTTGCGGGCAGCGCCCGCCATGAACTGGCGGAAGGTGACGTGCGTCATGTCATGGTACTGGCCGTCGCGGATGACGAAATACATCGGCACGTCGAGCGCCCATTCGACATAATCGGCAAAGCCGAAATCGGGCGAGAAACAGAACTCGAGCAGGCCGGAGCGCTGGTTGTCGGTGTCGCGCCAGATCTCGCCGCGCCAGCTCTGCAATCCGTTCGGCCGGCTTTCGGTGAAGGGCGAGTTGGCGAACAGCGCCGTCGACAGCGGTTGCAGCTTCAGCGACACCTGCATCTTGCGGCGCATGTCGGCCTCGCTCTCGAAGTCGAGGTTCACCTGGATCGTGCAGGTCCGGTACATCATGTCGAGGCCTTTGGTGCCGACCTTGGGCATGTAGCGGGTCATGATCTCGTAGCGTGATTTCGGCATTTTCGGCGTCTCGGCCAGCGACCATTTCGGGCTGCCGCCAAGGCCGAGAAAACGAATGCCCATCGGTTCGGCGATCTCGCGTACCTGCGCCAGATGCGCATTGCCTTCGCGGCAGGTCTGGTGGATCGTCTCGAGCGGCGCGCCGGACAGTTCGAACTGGCCGCCGGGTTCCAGCGAGATCGCGCCCTGGCCGGTCGGCTCGACCAAGCCGATGATGCGGCCGGCATCCATGATCGGGTCCCAGCCGAGTTTGTCCTGCATGCCTTCGAGGATGGCGCGTATGCCGCGTTCGCCGCCATAGGGCACCGGCGCATTGCCGTCGATGTAGAACGGAAATTTCTCGTGCTCGGTGCCGATCCGCCACTTGTCGCGCGGCTTGTTGCCTTCGGCCAGGTGCTCGACGAGTTCGTCGACGCTTTCGACCGGCCGGAAATCGGTTGTATCGCGCGCCATGATAGCCCTCCGCACATGACCCCGAAAATCGGCTTCGATTTTCGGAAAGGATCATGTGCCCAATCAAAATGCTACAGCGTCCTTTGCGCGCCCGAAAGGACGCGCGGCGCTGTAGAGCGGTCGGACGACCGCCGGCGCTAGATGGACGAAATGTCAGTAGCCGATCAAGCGAAAAATCCTGAGCCAGCGGGTAACTGGAATTGATCACCAATCGCCGATTGTCGCCTGGATCAGCGCCAGTGCCGCCACCGCCGCCGTATCCGCCCGCAGGATGCGCGGCCCGAGCGGAATCGCGGTAACGAAGGGCAGCGCTCTCAGCATCTTGCGTTCCTCGTCGGAAAAGCCGCCCTCCGGCCCGACCAGCAGCCCGAGCTTCTTCTCCCGCACCGCCTGCAATGCCGGCAGGGGATTGTTGGTCGATGCGTCCTCGTCGCAGAAGATCAGCCGCCGCTCTCGGTCCCAGTTGCTGAGCAGGCGTTCGATTTTTTCCGCTTCGCGCACCTCCGGCACCGCCAATATGCCGCATTGCTCGGCCGCCTCGACGACATTGGCGCGCAGGCGCTCGATGCCGGGCCTTGCCACTTGCGTATGCTGGGTGATGACCGGCTGCAGGATGCCGGCGCCCATTTCCACCGCCTTTTGCACGAGGTAGTCGAGCCGCCCCTGCTTCAGTGGCGCGAAGCAATAGACGAGATCGGGCAGCGGTGGCTGCGGCCGCTGCAATGCCAGCACCTTCAGGCGTACAGCTTTCTTCGATTTTGCCGCGATTGTCGCCGACCACTCGCCGTCGCGGCCGTTGAACACCAGAACCTCGGCACCTTCGCCGAGCCGCAGCACATGCGAGAGATAATGGCTCAGCTGCGGGCCGACGTCGAACTCGATGTCCGGTCCAAGCCCATCCGGCACGAACAGCCGCTGCATCTTGTAATTGGCGCGCATCGCCGAGGAATGGGCGAGGCTGTCCCCGGCGTCAAGCCTCCGCGCTGACGTGCCAGACAGGTCTGTAGCCACGCTTCAGCACGGAAACAGTTGTCGCCGGCGTGAGCAGGCGGAGTGGGCGGCCGGCAAAGCTATCGAACGCTACCGGTTCGCCATAACCCGCGAACGACCAGTGCAGCGCTTTGCCGCCGCGCATCGCATAGGCATCGCTGCCGTCCGCAACCATGGAACCCTCCGCCAGGGCCATGAGGTCTTGCGCCGCGATGATCGGCGGCCGTCCGCCCGAGGCCAGGCGCTCCTTGTGCAGGCGCTTGTCGATCTGCGGCGCGCGCGGCTCGGCAATGCCGAAGGCTTCGCCGAAGCGCTGGACAAAATCCCTGGCTCGCTCGCGCCGGCAGAAGAAGCAGGGCCGATGCCCGGCCGCCAGCGCCGTCACCTCGTCGAGGAAAAACAGCTCGGTCCAGCCGGCCTTGCCGCCAGCCCGGTTGCGGCCCATCGGCTCGCGCCGCACGTCGCGGAACTCGCAGACGCAGATGATCCAGGCTTGCAGCGCCCAGCGATTCTTCAACAGCGTTCTCGTCTCGGGGTCATGGATGATGCCGCGATTGCCCATGAACAGGCCGCGCTCCGGCACGGCATGGATGGCGCCGAACGGATCGACCCGGTTCTGCAGCGGCATAGGCGTTCCTTCCTGGCTGCAATACTGGCTTGGCTGCAATGCTGGCGTCATGATATCGCTCGCTGCATCAATTTCATGTCAGCAGGTTTCGATGCGGGTCTTGGTCGTCCAGAACTTCGACAATGAGGGCCTTGGCCAGATCGGCGCGGCACTTGTCGAGGCGGGCGCCGATATCGACCTGCGCCGGCCCTATCGCGGCGACGCGCTGCCGCAAGATGGCGGCGAGCATGACGCCATGGTGGTGCTCGGCGGCGCCCAGAATGCGCTGGACGACGAGCTCTGTCCTTATTTTCCGGGCCTGCTCGACCTGACGCGCGATTTTGCCGACAGGGATCGCCCGGTGCTCGGCATCTGCCTTGGCAGCCAATTGGTCGCGCGCGCTTTTGGCGGCGAAAACCAGATAGGCGGCGCCTCGGAGTTCGGCTGGCACGAGGTGGCGCTCACCGCGGCGGCGCAGGCCGATCCGGTGCTCGCCGCCTTGCCCGAAAAATTCCCGATCTTCGAGTGGCACGACGACACCTTTGTCTTGCCTGGGACTGCCGTGCGGCTGGCCGGCAACGCCGTCGCCGAGAACCAGGCGTTCCGCATCGGCCGCGCCGTCTATGGCTTCCAGTTCCATTTCGAGGCCGACCGGCCGATGGTTCGCGACTGGAGCACAGCCTTTGCACCGCTGATCGCCGAGCGGCATCCTGAATGGAGCAGCCGGCTCGACGATGAAATGGCCCGCAACGGACCGCAAGCCGATGCCGCCGGCCTCGCCATCGCCCGCGCCTGGGTGGCGACGATCTGACGGCTCATACAGTCGACGTATTTGGCGACGTTGCATATTTGGCACGCGGCGGCAAATCCGCCGGGGAAAACGCGTTTCATCCTTGGCCTGTGTCCGTCCGCCATCCTAAAAGGCGCCCGCTCTGCATCTTCGGTGCAACCGCGATGAACCTTTCCTGTGACCCGCGCGACACACCGCCGATACAGAACATGCCTAGAAGCGCGAAACCGTCAGAGATTTGCGACGTATTTTGCGTTTCAACGCATTGGTAACCCGCTCGTGCATAGATGCAGAAAGCTCAACAAGAGATGACGTCCGTGAAAGCAGCCTTTTTGTCCTTTGCCATGTTGTCGGCTATCGTGTTGTGCGGCCTCGGCATTTATTCCGCCGACGCAGCCAACAACCACAATGCCGTCGACGGCTACGGCGTCACTGCCGCGCTTCGTTAGACCCTCTGCACATAATCCCACGCCTTCGTCACCCTCAACGCAAGGCTTCGCGATGCCCTAATCGCTCAGAGTTGATGACGAAGGAAGGGATGCTTCGGCAATCTCGAAGATTTGCAGTCCGCCACCACCGAGATTTTGGCGGCTGACAGGAACCGTCGGCGGTCGCTGCCGATCGCCCAGACCTGTCAAAACCACTGTGCAAAAAATGCCCTAAGCCCTCTCACCCGTGACCGTCAGGATGCGTTTTTCCGCACCGTCGACGACGAGCGCGGTGAGGTTTCCCGACTGCCAGGCGAGCGTGTCGACATTGACGCGGTTACCGGTGATCTCGGCCTTGGGCACCGGCGTATGACCGTGCACCACGATCTTCGGATGGAGGCCGGTGTGATCGTGGAAGACGTCGCGAATCCAGATCAGGTCCTGCGGACTCTGGCTTTCCAGCGCAATGCCGGGCCGGATGCCGGCATGACAGAAGAAGAAGTCGCCGAATGTCACTGAAAAGGGCAGCGACCGCAGGAACTCGACATGGTCCTGCGGCACGGCCTCGACCAGCGCGGCGTGACCTTGCCGCAATGCCGCATCGGCTCGGCCAAACCAGGCGCTGCCCCCACCGAGGGCCACCCCGTAGGATTGCGCCGTCTGGATGCCACCATAGCGCATGAACAGTCCGTCCGGGTCGGGGACATCGAGAAAATCGAGGAAGCCGATGTCATGGTTCCCGGCCAGCATCAGGTGACGCGGATCGCGTTTTTGGGCGTCGATCAGAAAGTCGATGACACCCTTGGAGTTCGGGCCGCGGTCGACGTAATCGCCGAGATGAATGACGCGCCAATCGGCCGGCGGCTTCTGACCGAGCTCAGCCTCGATGCGGTGGTGCAAGGCCGCCAGTAGGTCGAGCCGGCCATGCACATCGCCGATCGCGTAAAGACGCATGCCTTCCGGTCCGCGTGCGCCGAAAAAATTGATGCCGGGCTCCGTCAATGCCTGCGTCGCCTCCGTGATCATGCCGTCACGGGACTTTAGCGCCGAAGCTGATCCTTGCCCATGTCGGTGACCAGACGCTTTCCGCACAGTGCCAGCGTTATGTCCATCTCCTTGCGGATGATTTCTAACGCCTTGGTAACCCCTTCCTTGCCGAGTGCGCCGAGGCCGTACAGGAAAGGCCGGCCGATATAGGTGCCCTTGGCGCCGAGGCAAAGTGCCTTCAGCACGTCCTGGCCGGAGCGGATGCCGCCGTCCATATGCACCTCGATCGTATCGCCGACGGCGTCGGCGATCTCTTCGAGCGCCATGATCGACGACGAGGCGCCGTCGAGCTGGCGCCCGCCATGGTTGGAAACGATGATCGCGTCGGCGCCGGTCCTGGCCGCCATCAGCGCATCTTCCTTGTCGAGAATGCCTTTCAGGATCAGCTTGCCGCCCCAGCGCTCCTTGATCCAGGCGACGTCCTTCCACGACAGATGCGGATCGAACTGCTCCCTCGTCCACGACGACAGCGAGGCGAGGTCACCGACGCCCTTGGCGTGGCCGACGATGTTGCGGAACGTCCGGCGCTTGGTGCCGGCCATGCCGACGCACCAGCCCGGCCTGGTCGCCATCTGCCAGATGTGCTTTGGCGTCATTCGCGGCGGCGCCGAAAGCCCGTTGCGGATATCCTTGTGGCGCTGGCCGAGGATCTGCAGGTCGAGCGTCAGCACCAGCGCCGAACATTTCGCCGCTTTTGCGCGGTCGATCAAATCGAACACGAAATCCTTGTCGCGCAGCACATAAAGCTGGAACCAGAACGGCTTCTTGGTCACCGAAGCGACATCCTCGATCGAGCAGATGCTCATCGTCGACAGCGTGAACGGTACGCCGAATTCCTCCGCCGCCTGCGCAGCCAGCATCTCGCCATTCGGATGCTGCATGCCGGTCATGCCGGTCGGCGCCAGCGCCACCGGCATCGCCACCTTCTCGCCGATCATGGTCGATTCCAGCGAGCGGTTGTCCATGTCGACAAGCACCCGCTGGCGGAACTTGATCTTCTGGAAATCCTCTTCGTTGGCCCGGTACGTGCTTTCGGTCCACGCGCCGGAATCGGCATAGTCGAAGAACATCTTTGGCACGCGGCGGCGCGCCAGGGCCTTGAGGTCGGCGATGGTGAGAATGCTGCTCATGGATTTTTCCACTGGTTCTTCGCGGGTTCGTCGCTGAATTTTCTGGCCGGAGCCTACGGCTGTTTTCTTGCCGCCTCACCGTCACCGGGCTCGGAGCGCTGCCTGAGCCTCAGCCGCGACACGCGCTGCCAGTCGCCGCTGCGCTCGGCCTCGGCCATCGACCGTTCGACATAGGAGATGTGATCCATCGCCGCCTGCCGCGCCGCGGCCGGATCGCCGGCCTTGACCGCCGTGTAGATGGCCCGGTGCTGCGAAAGCAGCGCCTCGCGCGCGCCCGGCACGTTGAACACCAGCCGCCGGTTCTGGAACACGCCTTCCGACAGCAGCCGATAGCAGGAGCGCAGCGTATGCAGCAGGATGATGTTGTGCGCGCATTCGCAGATCGCGTGATGGAACTCGACGTCGATTTCCGCCTCGTCGTCGAAATTGCCGGTCCGGTGCGCCTCGTCCATCCGCGCCATGATGCGGTCGAGCAGCGCCAGATCGTCTGATGTGGCGCGCCGCGCCGCATATTCGGCCGCCACCGCCTCGATCTCGCGGCGGTACTCCAGATAGTCGGTCACCGCCTTGCGATGCATCGAGATCAGGTCTGTCACCGGCTTGGTGAACAGCTGGCCGATGACGTCGGCGACATGGGTGCCGCCGCCGGGCCGTGTCGTCAAAAGCCCGCGCCCTTCCAACGCCTTCAAGGCATCGCGCAGGATCGGCCGCGACACCTCGAACTGGCGCGCCAGCTCGCGCTCGCCCGGCAGCCGGTCGCCGGTGCGCAGGACGCCTTCGAGGATCAGGCTCTCGATCTGCTGCACCACCTCGTCGGCCGTGCGCGAATGCTCGATCCGGGAGAATATGTCGCTCAAACGGGCTGCCTGGGGTTGAACCGATGGTGCGCAAGATAAAGCCAGCGTCGCCAACTGGTCAAATTATTTATCCAATTCGCCTGATCGGGTCGGTTTCGAAGCCGCGGCGCCATATCATCTTCAGCTAAATTGGGCGTTTGCGTCCCCTGGCGATTGCCTCTAGAGGGACATCATTGCCAAAGGGCTCAGAGAAGCCCGGGGAACCAGCCGTGCCAGACGCCGACCCGTCCAACCTCGAATTCCAGCTACGCGCCAAAGCCGGCGTCATGGGCGGCAGCGTCATGGGCTTTCCGGCGCATGAAGGAAGGCCCGGCGCGCTCGGCGAGGTTCACGCCCGGCCGCACCCGCTGGTCGAAAAGCCGCGCGTGCTGGTGCAGCTTTCCTTCATGACCGAAGGCGGCTCGGGCGTCGATCTGGCCGTGCTTTCCGAACTGTCACAGCGTCTCGGCATCGCCGCGCCCGACCGTCATGCCCGCCATCACGCGATGAAATGGGGCAAGGGCTCGCTGCGCTGGGAACGGCACACCGAGTTCTCGACCTATCTCTGGGAAGGACCGCTTGCCGAAAACGGCAGGGGGCAAGAAGACACACCCTTTGGCAACGGGTTTTCGCCACCGGGAACGGTGATTTCCGGCATCAGGCTTGAAATTCGCAAATGGACGCCGGCCAACGAGAGGCTGATCGCCGGCTTCGACCCGACCAGCCTGTGCTATTCGCTGGTCGAGCGCGGCAACGCCGCAATCGTCACCGATTTCCGCCAGGATGGTGACGGCTTGACCCGCATTCTGGTGCTCGACCGCGGCCTGACGCCGGCGCGCACCGGCGCTCTGTCGCAACGGCTGATCGATATCGAGACCTACCGCACGCTGGCCATGCTTGGGCTGCCGCTGGCGCTGACACTTTCGGGACGCGCCCGCCGCATCGAGGACAGGCTGGCCCAGACCACGCTGGAAATGAAGGTCGCCGAAACCCGCGACAGCCAGACCTTGCTCGCTGACCTGACCGAACTTGCCGCCGAACTGGAGGCTGACGCCGCCTCCAGCCTCTACCGCTTCGGCGCCAGCCGCGCCTATGACGGCATCGTCGGCGAGCGGCTGGAGGCGCTCGATGAGGAAGCCGTGCCCGGCTACGACACCTGGGGCGGCTTTTTGCAGCGGCGCGTCGCCCCGGCTATGCGCACCTGCCGTTCGGTCGAGGAGCGCCAGGCCAATCTGTCGCGCAAGCTCACCCGCGCCACCACGTTGCTGCGCACCTGGGTCGACGTCGAGGTTGAGAAGCAGAACCGCGATCTGCTGGCATCGATGAACAATCGCGCCCGCCTGCAATTGCGCCTGCAGCAGACGGTCGAAGGTCTCTCCGTCGCCGCCGTCTCCTATTATGTCGTCGGCCTCATCGGCTACGTCGCCAAGGGCGCCTCGATCTTCGGCCATGCTTTTGCGCCGGAAGTGGTCACCGCCGCCTCGGTGCCGCTCGCCGTCCTGCTCGTCTGGTGGGGCGTGCGTCGTGTGCGCCGCATGCACTCCGAACCCGGCAAGCAGCCGGGCGAGTAGGCAGGTAATCTCCCCCCTTGAGGGGGAGATGTCGCCGAAGGCGACAGAGGGGGTTGTCCCGCATGGAGCGCCAACCTCGTTTCGCGGCGGGACACGATATCGGCGATTTACGTGAGACGACCCCCTCTGGCCGCTTCGCGGCCATCTCCCCCTCGAGGGGGGAGAAAGTCAGCGCTATCCTCGCGCCATCCCCCACCCCGCTCACTTCGTTCGCGACCCTCCCCACAAGGGGGAGGGTAGATATGCAGCGGCAGATTGCCGCTGCGGAAGGCTGTCCGGCTATAGGCCGTTCGTTCCGGCCAAAGCGGGATTTGCAACGGGCAGCTGTCGCTGGTAAAAGATTTTTACCAGTCGATCGAAGGAGGCTGTCGATGTCCGGCCTTGCCATGCCGAAACCAGACGACGCCACGCTGCGCCGGCGCGACGAGATCGTCGCCGATATGCGCATCATCGTGCCGGGTGAGGGCGTCGTCGACGCGGCCAATACCATGCGTGCCTTCGAGAGCGATGGGCTCACCGCCTACCGGCAATTGCCGCTGGTCGTGGTGCTGCCGCAAACCGTGGCGCAGGTCTCGCGCGTGCTGAAATACTGCAACGACCGCAACATCCGCGTTGTGCCGCGCGGTTCCGGCACTTCGCTGTCCGGCGGCGCGCTGCCGCTCGAAGACGCGGTGCTGCTGGTCATCAGCCGCTTCAATCGCATCCTCGAGATCGATTTTCAGAACCGCATCGTCGTCGCTCAGCCGGGCGTCACCAATCTCGGCATCACCACCGCCGTCGAGCAGGAGGGCTTTTATTACGCCCCCGATCCATCCTCCCAGATCGCCTGCTCGATCGGCGGCAATGTCGCGGAAAATTCCGGCGGCGTGCACTGCCTGAAATACGGTCTAACCGCCAATAATGTGCTCGGCATCGAGATGGTGCTGATGAATGGCGAGGTGGTGCGCCTCGGCGGCAGCCATCTCGACGCGGAAGGCTACGACCTGCTCGGCGTAATGACGGGCTCCGAAGGGCTGCTCGGCGTCGTCACCGAGGTCACCGTGCGCATTTTGAAGAAGCCGGAGACGGCGCGGGCGCTGCTGATCGGCTTCCCGACCAGCGAGCAGGCCGGCCAATGCGTCGCCGACATCATCGGCGCCGGCATCATCCCGGGCGGCATGGAGATGATGGACCGTCCGGCCATCCACGCCGCCGAGGATTTCGTCCAGGCCGGCTATCCCTTGGATGTCGAGGCGCTGCTGATCGTCGAACTCGACGGGCCGGGTGTTGAGGTCGACCATCTGATCGGCCTTGTCGAAGCCATCGCCTATAGGAACGGCTCGACCACATGCCGCATCTCGCAATCGGAGCAGGAACGGCTGAGCTTCTGGGCCGGCCGCAAGGCAGCCTTCCCCGCGGTCGGCCGCATCTCGCCCGACTATTACTGCATGGACGGCACCATCCCGCGCAAGGAACTGCCACGCGTGCTCGCCGGCATGCGCGAGTTGTCGGAGAAATACGGTCTCGGCGTCGCCAACGTCTTTCACGCCGGTGACGGCAATCTGCATCCGCTGATCCTGTATGACGCCAATGTGCCGGGCGAGCTCGACAAGGCGGAGAGTTTCGGCGCCGACATATTGCGGCTCTGCGTCAAGGTCGGCGGCGTGCTGACCGGCGAGCACGGAGTCGGTGTCGAGAAGCGCGACCTGATGCCGGAAATGTTCAACCAGATCGACCTCGACCAGCAGATGCGGGTCAAATGCGCTTTCGACCCCAACCATCTGCTCAACCCGGGCAAGGTGTTTCCGCAGCTGAGGCGATGCGCCGAGCTCGGGAGAATGCACGTGCATCGCGGGCAGGTGGCGTTCCCGGACATTCCGAGGTTTTGAGGTGATGCTTCGCTTCTCAATGTCGGCATTCCTTCGCACCCCTCTCTGTCCTGCCGGACATCTCCCCCACTTAGGGGGAGATTGGCCCTCATCGCCGCTTTCGCCAATCGCTAACGTTGCCGAACGAAGGCCGGCCGCGAAACTGCCAATCTCCCCCCTTGCGGGGGAGATGCCCGGCAGGACAGAGAGGGGCGCGAAGGATCACGGCATATCTGCATTTGGGGCTGGCGCTTTCTCCTCATGACCAATTTCACCCCCTCCACCGCCGCGGAAACTCTCTCCACCGTCGCCTGGGCAGCCGCCGAAGAATCGCTGCTCGAAATCCTCGGTCACGGCTCGAAGCGCGGCATTGGCCGTCCGCCGCAGAGCGAACATACGCTCGACCTGTCGACCCTGTCCGGCATCACGCTCTACGAGCCGGCCGAGCTGGTGCTGTCGGCAAAAGCCGGCACGCCGCTGGCCGAGATCGAAAGCCTGCTTGCCGAAAGCGGCCAGCAACTGGCTTTCGAGCCCATGGACTATGGCCCGCTGCTCGGCGGAAAGCCGGGAAAAGGCACGATTGGCGGCGTGCTGGCCGCGAACCTTTCCGGCCCGCGCCGGTTGAAGGCCGGTGCTGCGCGCGACCATATCCTCGGCATAGCGGCCGTCTCCGGGCGCGGCGAGGCCTTCAAGTCCGGCGGCCGTGTGGTCAAGAACGTCACCGGCTATGATCTGTCCAAGCTGATGGCCAACAGCTGGGGCACGCTGGCGGTCTTTACCGACGTCACCTTCAAGGTGCTGCCCTCAGCCGAGACCGAAGTCACGCTCGCCATCCGTGGCCTGCTCGACGATCGTGCCACCGCCGCCATGGCACTGGCGCTCGGCTCGAGCGCGGAAGTGTCGAGCGCCGCCCATCTTCCCGAACGAGTCGCAGCTAGGGTCGCCGGCGGCAGTCTCGGCAGCGATGCGGCGACGCTGCTGCGCATCGAGGGGTTCGGCCCGTCGGTCGCCTACCGCATCGCCGCGCTGAAAGACCTGCTGAAAAACGCCGGTCCACTGCAAGAGATTTCGGGTTCGGTCTCGTATTCGGTCTGGCGCGATGTCCGCGATTGCGCGCCGTTCGCCGACGGCAGCGAAAGGCCGGTGTGGCGCGTCTCGATGGCGCCGTCGCAGGCTCACCAAATGGTGCTGGCGCTGCGCATGCAGGCCGCGGTCGACGCCTTCTACGATTGGCAGGGCGGGCTGATCTGGCTGCGCATGCAGCAGGACGATCCCGAGGCCAGCCTGTTGCGCGGCCTGATCCAAAAACATGGCGGCGGCCATGCGACGCTGGTGCGCGCTGCCCCTTCGCACCGCGCCGCCGTGCCGGTGTTCGAACCGCAGCCGCCGCCGCTGATAGCACTGTCGGCGCGGCTGAAGGCCGAATTCGACCCGAAGAATATCCTCAATCCCGGCCGTATGGCGCCGGGCGCAGGCTCTGCTACTCTCGCCCCGACAATCGAGGGAGGAGCACAATGAGCGATATCAATCCAGGTCAAAACGATGCACCGCGCCAGACCGACCGCTGGCTGCAGCCCGGTCCGACCAACGCGCTGGTCATCTACATCTTGTACCTTGCCAGTTTTGTCATCGGCGTCACCGGTATTGCCGGCATCGTCCTCGCCTATATCAACCGCGGCAAGGCCGGCGGGTTCGTCGAGAGCCACTACACATTCCTGATCCGCACGTTCTGGATCGGCCTGCTCTATGCACTGATCTCGGCGCTGCTGATGGTCGTGGTCATCGGTGTCGTGCTGATATTCGCCGTCGCCGTCTGGTTCATCGCCCGCTGCATTCTCGGCTTGCAGGCGCTGCAGCGCGGCGAGCCGGTCAAGAACCCGGAAAGCTGGTTCCTCGGACTTTAGAGCATGATCCCGAAAAGTGGGAACCGGTTTTCGGAGAAGATCATGCTCAAACGGTAAGGACTCTTTGGCGTGCAAACCTCCTTCTCGCTTGCCCAGCTTGCCGATCCGCATGTCGCGGAATCGGAAAAGATCCTGCGCAAATGCGTGCATTGCGGCTTCTGCACGGCCACTTGCCCGACCTATGTGACGCTCGGTAACGAGCTGGATTCGCCGCGCGGGCGGATCTACCTGATCAAGGACATGCTGGAAAACGGCCGTCCGGCAGACAAGGAGATCGTCACCCATATCGACCGCTGCCTGTCCTGTCTCGCCTGCATGACCACCTGCCCGTCGGGCGTCAACTACATGCATCTGGTCGACCACGCCCGCGCCCATATCGAGGAGACCTACAAGCGTCCGCTGGCCGATCGGCTGACCCGCGCCATGCTGGCCTTCGTGCTGCCTTATCCCTCGCGTTTTCGCGCTGCCCTCAAACTGGCCAGGCTTGGCAAGCCGTTTGCCGGGCTGTTCGAGAAAATCCCGGCGCTGAAGCCGCTGGCGGCGATGCTCAGGCTCGCCCCGGCGTCGATCCCCGTCGCATCGCCGATGGCCTCCCTGGGCATCCATGCGGGGCAGGGCACGAATAAAAATGGCCGCGTCGCCATCCTCACCGGCTGCGCGCAATCGGTGCTCGATCCCGGCATCAACGACACCACGATCTCGCTGCTGACCCGGCTTGGCGTCGAGGTTGTCGTGCCCCAAGGCGAGGGCTGCTGCGGCGCACTGGTGCATCACATGGGCCGCGAGGAGGCCGCCCTGGCGTCGGCCAGGCAGAACGTCGACGCCTGGACGCGCGCCATCGACCAAGGCGGGCTCGACGCGATCGTCATCACCGCGTCCGGCTGCGGCACCACCATCAAGGATTACGGCTTCATGCTGCGCCTCGATCCGGCCTATGCCGACAAGGCGGCGCGGGTCTCGGCGCTGGCCAAGGACATCACCGAATACCTCGTGAGCCTCGAGCTGCCCGAGCCGGTTCGCAAGCCGGGCACGGTCGTCGCCTATCACTCCGCCTGCTCGATGCAGCACGGCCAGAAGATCACCCGCCAGCCGAAGGAGCTTCTGGCCAGAGCCGGCTTCGTCGTGCGCGAGCCGCGCGAAGGGCATTTGTGCTGCGGTTCCGCCGGCACCTACAACATCCTGCAGCCCGAGATTTCGGCGACGCTGCGCGACCGCAAGGTCAGGAATATCGAGGCGACCGGTGCGGAAATCGTCGCCACCGGCAATATCGGCTGCATCACCCAACTCGCTTCGGCGGCGAAGCTGCCCGTCGTGCATACGATAAAGCTGCTCGACTGGGCTTATGGCGGGTCGAAGCCGGAAGGCGTCGCCGAAGACAGGGCGGTTATCGCGGCCGAGTGATGCGCCGGTTGGTTTACTCCGCCGCCAGCCTGTCCGCGGTGCCGTAGGTTGCCTGGTAGCGGGCGCGCTGGCGGCTGAGCGCCACCATGGTGTTGCGCAGCAGGATCGCCACGGTGATCGGGCCGACGCCGCCCGGCACCGGCGTGATCCACGACGCGACATGCCTGACGCTCTCGGCATCGACGTCGCCGACGATGCGGCCCTCGCCGTCCGGCCCGATTTCCGAATTGATGCCGATGTCGATGACGGCAGCACCCGGCTTGACCATGTCGGCCTTGATCAGCCGCGGCTTGCCGACGGCGACGAACAGTGCATCGGCGCGGCGGGCGTGTGCCGCTACCGAGCGGGTCATGTGATGGCACACCGTCACCGTCGCGCCTTCGCTCATCAGCAGGAAGGCGATCGGCTTGCCGACGATCTCGGAATGGCCGACCACCACCACTTCGAGCCCCTTGAGGTCGAGCCCGGTTTCCTTGAGCAACTCGACCGAGGCCGCCGCCGTGCAGGGCGCCAGATCGAGCTGGTTGTAGACGATGTTGCCGATCGAGGCCGGATGCATGCCCTCGACGTCCTTGAGCGGATGCACAGCCGCCTGCAGCGTCTTGATCGGGATGTGCACCGGCACCGGCCGCTGGATGATGATGCCGGTGACGCGCGGGTCGGCATTGAGGCCGTGGATCGCCGCTTCCAGTTCGCCGGCAGTGATGTCGGCGCCAAAGCGCCGTTCCTCGAAGCCGATGCCGGCCAGCCCGGCCTTGGCGCGCTGGTTGCGGACATAGACGTCGACCGCCGCGGTGTCGCCGACGGTGATCGACACCAGCTTGGCCGGAAACCCTTCGGCGGTGGCGATCGCCGCGTCCTCGCGCACGCCGGCGATGATGCGTTGGGCAACCGGGCCGCCTCTGAGATAGCGGCTGTCATCGGAGAGGGACATCGAGATAGGGCCTCTGTCTGGGACTTTAGCCGCCACATAGCAACGTTACCGCGAAAAGGCAGCGCGAAAAGCGAACCGCCATGCCCGTCGCGCGACGTGCCGGCGAAATCGTCCCGTCAATTCTCGCTGGCGGAAACAAAAAGGGCAGCACGGCTTGCCGCGCTGCCCTTTCGTGACTGGCCGCATCCCCACACGGCCCGTCCCCCGTTGTCCATTCATCTGGCCTCAGAAAGCCAAAGCTAATGTCTTTCTAGACCAGATGATTCATCGCGGCAACTATATCACCACCACCGTTGTTCCGATATTCACGCGTTCGTAAAGATCGACCACGTCCTCGTTGCGCATGCGGATGCAGCCCGACGACACCGCGCCGCCGATCGTCCAGGGCTGGTTGGTGCCATGGATGCGGTATTCGGTCGAGCCGAGATAGAGCGCGCGCGCGCCGAGCGGGTTTTCCATGCCGCCGGCGAGATAGGTCGGCAGATAGCGGCCCTTGGCCGCTTCGCGGGCGATCATCACCGCCGGCGGTCGCCAGTCCGGCCAGACCCGCTTGTTGGAGATCTTGTGGGTGCCGGACCATTCGAAGCCCGGCTTGCCGGTGCCGACGCCATAGCGCCGCGCCTTGCCGTTCTTCTCGACCAGATAGAGGAAATTCTCTCTCGTATCGATGACGATCGTGCCCGGCTTCTGCGGGCCGTCATAGGCGACTTGCTGCGGCAAATAGACGGGATCGATCTGCGGCCGCATGACCAGGCGCTTGGCCGGCGCCCGCACCGCTGCCGTGCGCAATTGATCGGGTTGCGCTTGCCGCTGATAGCGCCGTTGCGGCTGCACCTCTTGCCGGCTCTGCCGAACGATGCCCGGCGCATGGCCGAGCTGCAGCACCCAGGGCGCCGAAAGGTCGGGGCTGACCACCACCGGGGGCCTCTCGGCATAGCGGTCGTTGGCATTGGCGGCGCCGGCGGCAAGCACGGCCGCGGCGCCGAACAGTGGGAACAGGAATATCTTCATCGGATCGCACCTTGATCGTCGAACATGCCGGGGCGCAAAGCCTCCCCGATTTCCAGGACATTGGGCGCGAAGCGGCAACCGAAACATGAATCGGAATGCGTAAAATGCCGATCTGTCAGTAAACCTTTTGGTGTGGTTACCGCCCGGTTCAGGAATCTGGTAAAGCCGCGGTAAAGACAGCGTCAAAACGCGTTAACGCCAAGACACATCAACGAACGGAATTCCGCCATGGATGAAAAGACAGGTCTGCTTGCCGGTCCCGACGGGGTCGCCCGCTGCTTCTGGCACGGCAATCTGCCGGATTATCTGCACTACCACGACAACGAATGGGGCCGGCCGGTCGCCGACGATCGCCGGCTGTTCGAAAAGATCTGCCTCGAAGGCTTTCAGTCGGGCCTGTCCTGGCTGACCATATTGCGCAAGCGCGACAATTTCCGCGAGGCGTTCGCCGGCTTCGATGTCGACAAGATCGCCGCCTTCACCGACGAGGATGTCGAACGCCTGCTCGGCAATGCCGGCATCATCCGCCATCGCGGCAAGATCGTCTCGACCATCAACAACGCCAAACGCGCCCGCGAACTCATCGACGAGGCCGGCTCGCTGGCCGCATGGTTCTGGAAGTTCGAGCCCGGCCCAGGCGAGCGGCCCGAGATCGTCGATCTCGCCCATCTGCGCGCCAATCCGACGACGGCGGTCTCGGTCCGCATTTCGAAGGAGTTGAAGAAGCGCGGCTGGAGCTTTGTCGGCCCGACCACCGTCTACGCCTTCATGCAGGCCATGGGGCTGGTCAACGACCATCTCGAGGGCTGCGTCTGCCGCGAGCCGGTCGAGGCGGAGCGCAAAGCGTTCAAGCGGCCGAAGTGAGCGCCCCTTGCCTTCTCCCCTTGTGGGAGAAGGTGGATCGGCGCGTAGCGCCGAGACGGTTGAGGGGTGTTGGAAGGAATGAGGCGTTGGCGTTCGCTGGAACACCCCTCATCCGACCGAGCTTCGCTCGGCCACCTTCTCCCACAGGGGGGAGAAGGAAGAGGCGCTGTCAGACGCCGCCGATGCCGGCCAGGAAAAGCCCGGCGAGGATGGCTGCCAGCGCAGCGAACACCGGATAGATGACCAGCAGGCCGGTCATCAGAACGTCGCGCATGGTCGGCCCGTTGCGCTGTTGCGCCGCGATCTCGAACGGTCCTGCGATTTGCTTCGTCGTCTTCGGCGCATGACCATCGGCCGGCCGCAGCCGGACCGGGACTTCGCGTGCGCCGCTATCGATGATGTCGAACTTTTGTAGCGTGGCCATGGCCCCGAACCCCTTGTTTCGGCGCGCTTATCGGCCCGGATTGTGTCGGCACGATGCCGCGCGCATGGCGCAATTGTTTTCAGCTTCTTGCCTTCTCCCGCGACGAGGGGAGAAGGAAGAAGTGCAAACGCTTGCCTTCTCCGGGCTGCATCGGTAGGACACGCCCACCCGAAATAAGTCATCGATTGCTTTAGCAAAGTACCCCATCCCATGGCCGACAAATCCGAAAAGATGAAAGCGCGGCTGCCGCGTGGTTTTGTCGACCGCAGTGCCGACGACATTCGTGCCGTCGAGAAGATGATGGCGACGATCCGCTCGGTCTTTGAGCTGTACGGTTTCGAGCCGGTCGATCAGCCGCTGATCGAATACACCGATGCGCTGGGCAAATTCCTGCCCGACCAGGACCGGCCGAACGAGGGCGTGTTCTCGTTCCAGGACGATGACGACCAATGGCTGTCGCTGCGCTACGACCTGACCGCGCCGATGGCGCGCTTCGTTGCCGAAAATTTCGAGCGCCTGCCGAAGCCGTATCGCAGCTATCGCTCCGGCTGGGTGTTCCGCAACGAGAAGCCCGGCCCCGGCCGCTTCCGCCAGTTCATGCAGTTCGACGCCGACACGGTCGGCACCCCGGGCGTCGCCGCCGATGCCGAGATGGCGATGATGATGGCCGACGTGATGGAGGCGCTGGGGATCAAGCGCGGCGACTACGTCATCCGCGTCAACAACCGCAAGGTGCTCGACGGCGTGCTGGAGGCGATCGGGCTTGGTGGCGACGAGAACGCTGGCCGCCGGCTGCAGGTGCTGCGGGCGATCGACAAGCTGGACAAGCAGGGCGTCGGGGGGGTTCGTCTGCTTTTGGGCGCCGGGCGCAAGGACGAGAGCGGTGATTTCACCAAGGGCGCCGGGCTGGATAATGCGCAAATCGACGTTGTCATCAGCTATTTCACAGTCATGGCGCAGCATGATCCCGAAAAAATTGTCCAGACACTGGGATCTATCACCCCAGGGCTCAGCAATCTTGTCGAGGAAAGGAAACTCGAACATCTGGGCATAACGAATGCCTCGTTTGTTGAGGGTCTTGCGGAGTTGGAGCAGATAAGAACCATGGTCGCCCAAAGCGGCTACGGTGAGGATCGCATCCGCATCGACCCCTCCGTCGTCCGTGGCCTCGAATATTACACCGGCCCGGTCTACGAGGCCGAACTGCTGGCCGAAATCCCCAATGAAGAGGGAAAAATCGTCCGCTTCGGCTCGGTCGGCGGCGGCGGCCGCTATGACGGGCTCGTCTCGCGCTTCCGTGGCGAGCCGGTGCCGGCGACCGGCTTTTCCATCGGCGTCTCGCGCCTGATGACGGCGCTGAAGAACCTCGGCAAGCTCGACACGTCGGATGTGATCGCGCCGGTCGTCGTGCTCACCATGGACAAGGACACCGAAAGCCTCGGCCGCTACCAGAAGATGGTGGCCGAGTTGCGCGCCGCCGGCATCCGCTCCGAAATGTATCTCGGCGGCGCCGGCATGAAGGCGCAGCTGAAATATGCCGACCGCCGCGGCAGCCCGGTCGCCATCATCCAGGGCGGCGACGAACGCGCCAAGCGCGAGGTGCAGATCAAGGACCTGATTGAAGGCGCGCGGATGTCGGCCGAGATCGCCGACAACGCCGAATGGCGCGCGGCACGGCCGGCGCAGGTGACGGTGGCGGAAAGCGAGCTGGTCGCCGAGGTGAAGAAGATACTGGCGGCGCAGTCCGGGGAGCCGGCGCGTGGCAAGTAGGGCGCCGCTCCCTTCTCCCCTTGTGGGGTCCGAAGGACGGGGCGAGACACGTGGCTCGCCCCAGGGCGGTGGCCGAGCGAAGCTCGGTCGGATGAGGGGTGTTCCAGGGGACGCCAACGCCTCATTTCTTCCAGCACCCCTCATCCGTCTTGGCGCTGCGCGCCAATCCACCTTCTCCCACAAGGGGAGAAGGGAAGGGCGCCTGCCATGACCTCCCGCCCCGCCATCGCATCCGACATCGCCAAGCTCTTCGCCGCGCGCAACACCCATGCCGTCGAGGTCGCGGTGCTGCAGCCGGCCGATCCCTTCCTCGACATGGCCGGAGAGGATTTGCGGCGCCGCATCTTTCTCACCGAAAGCGAGACCGGACAGACGCTTTGCCTGCGGCCGGAATTCACCATTCCGGTCTGCCTCGACCACATCGCCAGCCAGGCCGGTACGCCGCGCCGCTATTCCTATCTCGGCGAAGTGTTTCGCCAGCGCCGCGAGGGCGGCAACGAGTTCTTCCAGGCCGGCATCGAGGATCTTGGTGACCGCGACACGCCGCAGGCTGACGCCCGTTCGCTGGCCGATGCGCATGCGCTGCTTTCGCTGGTGCTGCCCGGCCAGGAACTGGCGGTCACGCTCGGCGACCAGACCATTTTCGAGGCGGTGCTTGCAGCGCTTGGCCTGCCGCGCGGCTGGCGCATGCGGCTGGCGCGGGCCTTCGGCTCGGCGCCGATGCTGGAAGCAGCCCTTGCCGACCTCGCCAATCCGCCGCGCAACAGCCAGCTGGCAGGCGCGGTGGCTGCGCTTGTCCTCGACGGCGATCTGGAAGCTCTTTCGGCCCATATCGCCGGCGGCATGGAACAGGCCGGGCTGTCGGCATCGGCCGGGCGTTCGCCGTCCGAAATCGCGCGGCGGCTGATCGAGAAGGCCGAGCTGCGCAGCGTGCGGCTGTCGAACGAGGCGTTTGCGGCGCTGAAGAGTTTTCTGGCGATCGACGTGCCGCTCGATAACGCCGCCCAGGCGCTCGAAAGCTTTGCAGCCGATGCCGGCCTTTCGCTGGGGGCTGCGCTGGAGAATTTTTCGGCACGCGCCGCGGCAATCGAAGCGCTCGGCCTGCCGGCGAAAACAATCCGCTACGACGCCGCCTTCGGCCGCCCGCTCGATTACTATACCGGCCTGGTTTTCGAGGTCGCGGCGAAGGGCGGCGACCGGCCGCTGGCCGGCGGCGGCCGCTACGACCGGCTGCTGACGCTGCTCGGCGCAAAAACACCGATCCCCGGCGTCGGCTTTTCCGTCTGGCTCGACCGCATCGAGGCACTGCGGGAGAAGGCGCCATGATCACGCTGGCGCTGCCGTCGAAAGGCCGGCTCAAGGAGCAGGCGCTGCAAGTGCTGGCCAAGGCCGGGCTCGCCGTCAGCCTGCCCGGCGACGAGCGCAAATACCGCGCCCGCATCGAAGGCATGGACGGCGTCGAAATAGCGTTCCTGTCCGCCTCAGAGATATCAAGCGAAATCGGCCAGGGCTCGGTCGATCTCGGCATCACCGGCGAGGATTTGTTGCGCGAAAACCTTGCCGATTGCGAGACGCGCGCCGAAATCATCGCCCGCCTCGGTTTCGGCAATGCCGATGTCGTCGTCGCCGTGCCCGACATCTGGCTCGACGTCGACACGATGGCCGACCTCGACGACGTCGCCGCCGATTTCCGCCAGCGCCATGGCCGGCGGCTCCGCATCGCCACCAAATACTGGCGCCTGACCCAGCAGTTCTTTTCGCAAAAGCACGGCATCCAGGTCTACCGCATCGTCGAGAGCCTCGGCGCCACCGAAGGCGCGCCGGCGGCCGGATTGGCCGATATCGTCGTCGACATCACCACGTCAGGCTCGACGCTGCGCGCCAACCATCTCAAGGTGCTGGCCGACGGCCTTATCCTGCGGTCGCAGGCTTGTCTCGTCGCTTCGAGAAAGCAGCGTTCGGCGGCCGACGAGGTGACTTTGCGCGATATTGCGGCCAGGATGGCATCGGTGGAGAGATAGCTTTCGCCGTCGGCGAAGCTGCTTATCTCCCGCCTTGAGGGGGAGATGTCGCCGAAGGCGACAGAGGGGGTCGGTACGTCTTGACGCGACTCTCCTAACGAACAGAACAGGCTGGAGCTCCACGCGAGACGACCCCCTCTGGCCTGCCGGCCATCTCCCCCTCAAGGGGGAGATCAGCAGCTTGGCCGCTGGCGCCTGAAGCAATTTTCTCTAAAGCGCAGCAACGTTGTTCTTGCTTTGTGCCGGCAGCTATGCTACTAATCTCGCTATGGTGCCAATTGGCGCCGACGACCCGCCCGCCGAGGCGGGTTTTTTATTTTCGGCGCCATCCCTCACGTTCCAACCTCCCAACCGTACCATCGACGGGATTTCCACCGTCCTGCCGGGCTGATAGGCTCGGCCTGTCTGCGGAGGACACGGCGATGCCGATCAATCTCGACGAGTTGAAGAATGCAACCAACCTGCGCGGCAAGCGCAGTGGCGGCTCGTTCATTGCGCCGGTCGACGGCACGGCGCATGTCTCGGGCGAGCGCAGCGTGCCGCTGCTCAACCTGACGATCCCGGCGCTGTTTGCCGATACGGTCGGCAAATATGGCACGCTGGATGCCGCCGTCTTCGTCGATCAGGACAAGCGCTTTACCTGGGACGAACTGTCCGAGACCGTCGATGCCCTCGCCGCCGGCTTCCTGGCGCTCGGCCTCGAGAAAGGCGATCGCGTCGGCATCTGGTCGCCGAACCGCTGGGAATGGCTGGTGACGCAATTTGCCACCGCGCGCATCGGCCTGATCCTGGTCAACATCAACCCGGCCTACCGGCTGGTCGAACTGGAATATGCCTTGAACAAGGTCGGCTGCAAGGCGCTGGTCACCGCCGCCACATTCAAGAGTTCTGACTATCTCGGCATGATTGAGACGCTGGCGCCGGAGATCGCAAAGGCTGCGCCCGGCAAGCTCGACGCCAACAAGCTGCCGGCGTTGAAGATCGTCATCCGCATGGACGAGGAGAATTCTGCGGGCATGTTCAATTTCGCTGACGTGCTGGCGATGGCCGGGCGCGACGAGCATGACAAGCTCGACCGGATATCCGGAGGGCTGAAACCGGACGACGCCATCAACATCCAGTTCACCAGCGGCACAACAGGTGCGCCCAAAGGCGCGACGCTGACCCACAACAACATCGTCAACAACGGCAATTTCGTCACCTCGGCAATCAGGCTCACCGTTGACGACCTGCTGTGCATCCCGGTGCCGCTCTATCACTGCTTCGGCATGTCGATGGGCACGATGGGCTGCGTCACCAAGGGCGCGACCATGGTTTTCCCCAGCGAGGGCTTCGATGCTGGCGCCACGTTGAAGGCGGTAGCGACGGAAAGCTGCACCGCGCTTTACGGCGTGCCGACCATGTTCGTCGGCCTGCTCGACCATCCGGATTTCGCCTCCTTCGATCTCTCCAGCCTGCGCACCGGCATCATGGCCGGCTCGCCATGCCCGATCGAGGTGATGAAGAAGGTGGTGTCGCTGATGCACATGGCTGAGGTGACCATCGCCTATGGCATGACTGAGACCAGCCCGGTCTCGTTCCAGAGCAGCGTCGACGATCCCTTGGAAAAACGCGTCTCGACCGTCGGCCGCGTCCATCCTCATGTCGAGGTCAAGGCCATCGACGCCGATGGCGCCACCGTTGCGGTCGGCGCGCCGGGCGAGCTCTGCACGCGCGGCTATTCCGTGATGAAGGGCTATTGGGACGACGAGCAGAAGACCCGCGAGGCGATCGACGCCGACGGCTGGATGCACACCGGCGACCTCGCCACCATCGATACAGAGGGCTATTGCAACATCGTCGGCCGGGTGAAGGACATGGTTATCCGCGGCGGCGAGAACGTCTATCCGCGCGAGGTCGAGGAGTTCCTCTATCGCCACCCCAAGGTCAAGGAGGTGCAGGTGTTCGGCATTCCCGACTCGAAATATGGCGAGGAGCTTTGCGCCTGGATCGTGCTCAAGCCGGGCCAGATCACGACGGAGCAGGAGATCAAGGCGTTCTGCGCCGGCCAGATCGCCCATTTCAAGATCCCGCGCTACATCCGCTTCCGCACCGAGTTGCCGATGACGGTGACCGGCAAGCCGCAGAAATTCCTGATGCGCGAGGCCATGGTGGCGGAGCTTGGGCTGGTAACGCAGAAGACGGCTTGAGCGGGCAGCGCTTCAGGCTTTTCGCAGGGTTCGCAGAAGGGGCTTGCGAAACGGGGTTTGCAAAGGGGCTTGAATGAGTGGTTTCGCACGATCGGCGGTTTCCTATGGAATGCCGCTGGCCGCCCTGGCGATGGCTGTCGCGGTCAAGGCCAGCGGGGTCTCGGTAGACGAAGGGTCGCTGAGCACCAGGATATTTATCGGCGCGCTTTCGAGCGCGATCATGTTCACCACGATTTTCGTGGTGCTCGACCACGCCGAGGCGGTGGCTCGGCGTGTAGGCGAGCCGTACGGCACGTTGGTGCTGACCATTGCGGTGACGGCAATCGAAGTGTCGATCATCGTTTCCATAATGCTGCATGGAGCGAACAACCCGACGCTTGCACGCGAGTCCGTCTTCTCGACGGTGATGATCACCTCCACCGGCGTTGTCGGCATGTGTCTCACGCTTGGCGGCTGGCGTCATCGCAAGCAGGCAATCGTCCGCCAGGGGACCAGCGCCTATCTGGCGGTTCTGGTCGCGCTCAGCGTCATGACGCTTATTCTGCCGACCTACACGCGAACCACGGATCCTGGCACATTCTCGGCGGCTCAACTTGGCTTTGTCAGCGTCCTTTCAGTGCTGCTTTATGCCGGTTTTCTGTTCGCGCAGACTGTCCGCCACCGGGACGATTTCATCGACGGACAAGCGCACGGCATTTCGACGCGAACCGACGCTCACGAAAGCCTCGCCGCCAGCGCCGTGCTCCTGCTGATCGGGCTGATCGGCATTGTCATGCTGGCCGAGCAAGTCGCCGCAAGCGTCGAAGATGCGCTCATCGCCTACCAGGTGACCCAGGCCGACGCCATTGTCGGCGCAATGATCGCCGGGCTGGTCTTGATGCCGGAGGCCATTTCAGCGGTTCGTGCCGCACTCAACAACGAGCTGCAGCGCGGCTTGAATGTCGCGATGGGTTCGGCTTGCGCCACAATCGGTTTGACAATACCGGGAATCGCCGCCGCCAGCCTGCTGACCGGAAGAGGGCTGACCCTGGGGCTGCCGTCGACCGACACGGTGCTTTTGATTCTGGCGCTTTTCATATGCAATGTAAGCTTTAGCACGGAGAGAACGACGTTCTTGACCGGCTTGGTGCATCTGGTGGTGTTTTTTACTTATGTGTTTTTGATATTTGTGCCGTGAGGGCGTGGGGCGAGGTGAGCTTGCCCGCTCAATGTGCGGTCGAACACGCCGCTGTCATGCATGGATTAATGTAGCACAACGTCAGAAGAACAAGGCCGCCAGACGTTAGAAACAGCTAATGACAGGACCGAGCCAGAAGCCGTGCTAGAGATCGCTATCGATTGAATGTCGCCTACTGTTGCGAGGCCCCATTGACTCAACGATTATCGGATTTCGACATTGGCTTGCTGCTGACACTAGACGCGCTGTTGAAGCACCAGAACGTCACCCATGCGGCGTCGAGATTGAACATCACCCAATCCGCTTTGTCGGCCCGCCTGACCCGGCTGCGCCAGTTGCTGAACGATCCACTCTTCACCACGGCGGCGTCCGGACGGGGGATGACCCCCACGCCTCACGCCCTGGCGCTTGAGGCCGAACTCACGCGCCTGCTCGAGCGGTTGAGCGATTTTGTGAATACCGCCCATCTGTTCGACCCTGCGACAAGCAAACGTGTCTATCGCATTGCCGCAACGGACAATCCGGCGGCGATCCTGGCTCCGGACCTCATTCCGCGGTTCAAATCCCAAGCTCCCAACGCAAAGGTCGCTTTTACAGTGCCCAACAAGCCGAGGATCGTCGAGCACCTGGAGCAGGGCGACGTCGATCTCTTCATCGGGGCCGCGGAAGACGGCTCGGGTGGTCTGATCGGGCAAAAACTGTTCGAAGAGGAATTCGTCACGGCCCAGCGGCACGGCCATCCACGGGGCAAGGGACCAATTGCCTTGGACGAGTTCTGTGCCCTCGACCATCTGCTCATTTCGACGAGCGGCGGGCACTTTGCAGGGATGATCGATGACGCGCTTGCGGAGATTGGCCGCGAGCGCAACGTGACGGTCTCCATCCAGAGCTACGCCCTGGCCCCCCTCGTTCTGGCGAACAGCGATCTGATCTGCACTCTGCCCCGGCGTTTCCTGAGGCGCTTCGCTCAGGTCCTTGATCTGTTCGAAGCGCCCTTGGTACTTTCGCCGTTCGCCATGAACCTGTTCTGGCACCCGAGGATGCGCAGTGACCTTGCGCACATGTGGCTGCGCAAGCTGGTGATGCAAAGCGCTCGCAGCAGTCACGAAGAGTAGTGGCCGGACGCCGCGCACCCGTTCCGGCCACCCCATGTCGTGCAATCAGAATTTTTGAAGCAGGTAGTCGCCGACCTTGTCGGCAGCGGGGTCGAACAGTGTATCGAGTCGCGAGTTCAGCACGTAGATGTCATCGCCCACAATCGCGGCGGCCGTCGGCATCGACATGATGCTGGCTTCCTGCCGGACGACTGTTGCCGAGGCCCACCCGTCGGTGGAAACCAGTTCGACGGTACGACCCACGCCAAGGTTCTGCACGATGACGAGGTGCTGGTCATCGATCAGCTGAATGCCATCGGCACCCGTCAGGGGCTCGGGCAGTTTCACCAGTTCGACCTTGCCGGGATCGGCGATACTGACGCGAAACAGCTCACCCGTATTGTATTTGCCAACGAGCAGATAACCGTCCTTGTGCCAGGCGATGCCATTCAGGCTGAAGCCATCGCCATCCTTGAAGCGCGGGTCCTGCGCAAAGGTCGTCGCCTTGCCTGCCGTATCGATCCGGTAGATGATCGGGGCAAAGCTGTCGGTCACATAAGCGTTTCCATCGGCGTCGAGCGCGATATCATTGGCAAAATGCGTGCCTTCGCTAAGGTTGCCTAGATCGTAGTAGGCCCGAGGCTGGCCGGTCGTGGCATCGTATGTGGCCACCCCCGCAAGCTTGCCCTGGGTCGTCGCATTGGTGCGATCGCCGACGCCCGGATCGGAGTTCGTCACCCAGAGCGTATTGCGCTTGTCGTCGACTAGCAGGCCCGCCGTGGAAACCAATTTCGCGTCGTTGACGAACCCCGTGTACTTCCCAGCTTCGTCGACTTTCGCCACTAGGCCATGACGCACCGAGCCGACCATGAAGGTGTCCTGCTTGGCCGACCACGAGATGCTTTCCGGATAACTCTCATCGGAGGTGAACGAGATACCCTGAGCCGTGGAGCCGGCCATCGATGGCGATGCAAAACTGAAGAAAGCTATGGCGGCGACGCCAGCCAATAGAGAGCGAGAGATCATGATTGGGGTTCCTTTCGATCGGTTGATGTCACCGCTCTAGAACCCCGCGCGCGCCTTGAGAAATCGCCTTGCACGATGGGACCAATTAATCATCTTCATGAGTTTGGTACTTGCGAAAATCGAAAACCATCCCACCACCTGACCAGCCATGAACGGGCTCGATACCACCAATCCGTGAGATCGATTGGCGCGCTGTTGGGCAAACCAGCATGTTCCGGGCGCTTCAACATCAGCAGGTGGCAATTGGCCGGACTGGGTAGATGTTCAACGATGGGACGGAAAAACATGCTCAATCTGTATTTTCATGCCACGCCGAATTCGATGAAGGTGGCGGTCCTGCTGGAAGAACTGGAACTGCCCTTCGACGTCTCGCCGATCGATATCTTCAAAGGCGAACAGCACGAGCCCGAATTCAGGGTGATCAATCCTAACGGCAAGGTTCCGGCGATGGTCGACGGGGATGTGACTATCTTCGACTCCCATGCCATCCTCCTCTACCTCGCCGAGAAGCACGGAAAGTTTCTTCCCAGCGAGCTGAAGAGCAAGGCCGTCATGCTGTCATGGCTGCAGTTCGTGGCAACGGGCCTGTCGCCGTTTTCCGGCCAGGCGATCCACTTCCTTCACTACGCTCCGGAAGACATCGCCTATGCGAAAAATCGTTACGTGAAGGAAGTCGAGCGACACTATTCGGTTCTGGACCATCGCCTTGGGCAGGCTCGATATCTGGCAGGCGACGAATACACAATCGCAGACATGGCACTTTGGGGCTGGGCCGCCTCGGCCGGATATGTATTCGGCGAGAAAGGCCTTGGCGACTATCCCAATGTCATGCGCTTCATGGATGAAGTGACCAAGCGCCCCGCCGTTCAGCGCGCCTTGGATATGAAGGCGAAACATACCTTCAAGGCCGAACTCGACACCGAAACACGTCGCGCCATGTTCCCGCAAAACGAGACTGTTGCCGCCTGATATATGCAACCGGCAGGGTCTGCTGTCGGTGGATTTCGAGCGCCCCTGCTGGCCGGGCTCAGTGCGACGTCGGCGCTGGGTGCCTTTGTAATGCAGCGCAACGGCAGCCTGGGCGGCCCACCGATATTGGACGACGCTAATCAACTTCGATGGACCGACTTCGACCGTCGCACGAACGTCCGCTGTGGAGAAGCGACATGAAGGTCCACTTATGTGAAGGCTTCCGGACGCCGGCCCCGGCGCGCGGCACCGCCCACGGAAGGGCCGGCATCCGAAACCCTTCACAACACCAGACCGTCCGTTGGATGGTACGGCGCACCTCACCCCGCCAGCACCGCCGCCTCCAACCCGCGGATGATCTTCGCCAGCTCGACACATTCATCGCGCCGGACCTTGTTGCGGCGCCGCCATGGCGGCCGCATGGATCGCAGATCTTTACCCTCAGCGGAACCGACACGCCATGCAGCCGGTTAAATCGGTATGAAGCTTCCGACCACCAATGCAAGGCTGCGTCATGAGCATTCTGCAAAGCATGAAGAAAACTGTCGAGCAGGTCACCGGTATCGCTAGACCGGACAGGCGAGAGGTTCCCGATCTCCTGAGGCCGCGCAGACCGAATGCATTTCTGTTCAAGGATGATGGCCTGGTGCCCAACCATCCGTTCTGGCCGCTTGTCGTCTATCGCGGCGCTGTGAAGTTGCCCGAAGACTTCGATCCGGCGGCCGTCATGGAGGCGCTTTTCGAAGCGAATGGATGGGGGGATAGCTGGCGCAATGGCATCTACGATTACGTTCACTACCACTCGCGAATCCACGAGGTGCTCGGGGTTGCGCGCGGGACGGCCAAAGTCCGGTTCGGCGGCAACAAGGGACGGACGCTGTCGCTGAAGGCCGGCGACGTCGCGGTTCTTCCGGCCGGCACCGGGCACCAACGCATTTCCGCGTCCGACGATTTTTTAGTCGTCGGCGCCTATCCTCCATCCGGCACCTATGACGAATGTACGACTGCTGCGGAGCACGCCAAGGCGGTCGTAACGATACCCAGGGTTGGCCGTCCGCGGAAGGATCCTGTCTATGGAGGCAAAGGCCCGTTGCTCGCAGCCTGGAACAGAGATTGAAGCCGTTTCACTCGAAGGGGCTTGCGAGTTCGCTTCGGGGCTAAAACCAGGCCTTTTGCCAACATACCCTGCTCAAGCCGCCAGCACTGCCTCATCCAATCCCCGAATGATCTTCGCCAGTTCGACGCACTCGTCGTGGCGGACCTTGTTGCGCCGCCACGCCAGGCAGATCGTGCGTTGCGGCATCGGCTCCTGGAACGGCACGATCTTCAAATCGCGCATGGCGCTGGCCGGTCCTGCCGCCATTTCCGGGACGAGCGTGACGCCGAGCCCGTGCGCCACCATCTGCAGCAGCGTCGTCAGGCTGGTCGCGCCGTAGCTTGCCATCGCCACCGGCCGCACGCTGCCGCAGACGGCGAGCGCCTGTTCGCGCAGGCAATGACCTTCTTCCAGCAGCATCAGCCTTTCCAGCGCCGGGCTTTCCGGTGGCACTGGCGGCGAGGCGAAGGCGGGATCGCCGGCCGGCACGGCAAGGAAGAACCGGTCGGAGAAAAGCGGCTCTGTGACCAGGCCGGGATAGTTCAGCGGCAGTGCCGCGACGAAGGCGTCGAGCTTTCCCGAACTGGTGTCATCGACCAACGACGCGGTCACCGCCTCGCGCAATTCGAGCTGCAAGGCCGGGAAATGCCGTTTCAGCTCCGGCAGCACATGCGGCAGCAGATAGGGCGCCACCGTCGGGATGATGCCGAGCCGGAAGCGTCCCTCCATCGCCGGGCGGCCGCGCCGGGCCGTCGCCTCGACGTCGCGGATGTCGGCAAGAATGCGCTCGATGCGCGGCAGCAAGGCCTGCGCCTCGTCGGTCATGCGCGCCGATTTGCCGCCGCGCTCGAACAGCTGGCAATTGAGCCGCAGCTCCATCTCGGCGATCTGCGAGGACAGCGCCGGCTGGCTGACGCCGGCGAGCTTCGCCGCGCGGCCGAAATGCAGCGTCTGCGCCAGCGCTTCGAAATAACGCATCTGCCGGACGGTCAGGCCAATCATAAGGAAAACCTATCGCAACAAACAGGAAAGGCAATTTGTTTTTATCGGCAAGGCGGCCTAGTCTGGAACCATTCCAGAGTGGTGCGGCTCGAGGCCCGCCCGGAAATTCAGCAAATCGGAGGCAAAGATGGACGCGAAAACCGACGACAACAGCGCCGGCAAATGCCCGGTCGCACATGGATCGGCCGGCAGGACCAACCGTGACTGGTGGCCAAACCAGCTTGACCTTGCCGTTCTCCACCAGCAGTCGAGCCTCTCGGACCCGATGGGCGAGGACTTCGACTACGCCATGGAATTCAAGAGCCTCGATCTCTATGCGGTGATCAAGGACCTGCACCAGGTGATGACCGATTCGCAGGATTGGTGGCCGGCCGATTTCGGCCATTACGGCCCGCTCTTCATCCGCATGGCCTGGCACAGCGCCGGCACCTATCGCATCGGCGACGGCCGTGGCGGCGCCGGCGCCGGCCAGCAGCGTTTCGCGCCGCTCAACAGCTGGCCGGACAACGCCAATCTCGACAAGGCGCGTCGGCTGCTGTGGCCGATCAAGCAGAAATACGGCAGGAAAATCTCCTGGGCCGACCTGTTGATCCTCACCGGCAACGTCGCGCTGGAATCGATGGGCTTCAAGACCTTCGGCTTCGCAGGCGGCCGCGCCGATGTCTGGGAGCCAGAGCAGGACGTGGACTGGGGATCGGAAACCAAATGGCTCGGCGACGAGCGCTATTCCGGCGACCGCGAACTTCGGGGCCATCTCGGCGCCGTGCAGATGGGGCTGATCTACGTCAACCCGGAAGGGCCGAATGGCAAGCCCGATCCATTGGCCTCGGCACGCGACATCCGTGAAACCTTCGCCCGCATGGCCATGAACGACGAGGAGACCGTGGCGCTCATCGCCGGCGGTCACACTTTCGGCAAGACCCACGGCGCCGGTGATGCATCGCTGGTCGGAGCGGAGCCGGAAGGCGCCGGCATCGAGGCGCAGGGCCTCGGCTGGTCGAGCAAGCATGCCACCGGCATTGCCGGCGACGCCATTACCTCGGGCCTCGAGGTGACCTGGACCACGACCCCGACCAAGTGGAGCAACAACTTCTTCGATAATCTGTTCAACTACGAATGGGAGCTGACCAAGAGCCCGGCCGGCGCCCATCAGTGGACGCCGAAGGGCGGCGCCGGTGCAGGCTCCGTGCCGGACGCGCACGATCCGTCGAACCGCCGCGCGCCGGCGATGCTGACCACCGACCTCGCTTTGCGCGTCGATCCGGCCTATGAGAAGATCTCGCGGCGTTTCCATGAGAATCCGGATCACTTCGCCGACGCCTTCGCGCGCGCCTGGTTCAAGCTGACCCACCGCGACATGGGTCCGGTCGTCCGCTATCTCGGCCCGCTCGTTCCGAAGGAAGAGCTGATCTGGCAGGATCCCATCCCGGCCATCGATCACGAGCTGGTCAGCGAGCAGGATATCGCCTCGCTGAAGGCGAAGATCCTGGCCTCTGGCCTGTCCGTTTCCGAACTGGTCTCGACCGCCTGGGCCTCGGCCTCGACTTTCCGCGGCTCCGACAAGCGCGGCGGCGCCAACGGCGCCCGCATCCGCCTGGCGCCGCAGAAGGACTGGGACGTCAATCAGCCGACCGAACTGTCGAAGGTGCTTGCGCGGCTCGAAGCCATCCAGAGCGCGTTCAATGCCGGGCAGACAGGCGACAAGAAGGTCTCGCTTGCCGACCTGATCGTTCTCGGCGGCGTCGCCGCGGTCGAGAAGGCAGCGAAAGACGGCGGCCATGACGTGGAGGTGCCTTTCACGCCAGGCCGCATGGACGCCTCGCAGGAACAGACGGATGTCCAGTCCTTCGCCGCGCTCGAGCCGAAAGTCGATGGCTTCCGCAATTATGTCAGGGGCAACCAGCCGATGTCGATCGAAGCGATGCTGGTCGATCGGGCGCAGCTGCTGACCTTGACGGCGCCGGAGATGACGGTGCTCGTCGGCGGGTTGCGGGTGCTCGGCGCCAACGCCGGCAAGTCGAAGCACGGGGTGTTCACCGACAGGCCGGGCACGTTGACCAACGATTTCTTCGTCAACCTGCTCAGCATGAACACGGTCTGGGATCCGGCCGCCGGCTCCGATGAAATCTACGAAGCGCGCGACCGCAAGACCAAGGCGGTCAAGTGGACCGGCACCCGCGCCGACCTGATCTTCGGCTCGCACGCGCAGTTGCGTGCGCTTGCCGAGGTCTACGGGTCGGCGGATGCCGGGCAGAAGTTCGTTCGGGATTTCGTCGCGGCCTGGACCAATGTGATGAACGCCGATCGCTTCGATCTTGCCCAATCCTGAGGGCGGCAAGTGATGCTCTAACAAAAATAGGCGCGGGCCTCGGCCCGCGCCTTTTTGTATTGAAGCCTTCGAGAAGTCAGTCCTTCTCGAAGATACCGGCCTTGGCGACCACGCCGGCAATGGCGCCGCCGATCAGCGGCGCGACGATGAACAGCCACAGCTGGCCGATCGCCGCAGTTCCCGAAAACAGCGCCGGGCCGATCGAACGGGCCGGGTTGAGCGATGTGCCGGTCACCGGAATGATGGCGAAGTGCAGCGCTGCCAGCGTCAGGCCGATGACCAGCCCGGCGAACGCCGTCGTGTGCTTGGCGTTGGTGACGCCGAGGATCACCGTGACGAAGGTGAAGGTTCCGATCAGCTCCCACAGGAAGGCCGAGCTGACGCCCCATTTCGTCACGTCCCAGCCATTGGCGCCGAAGCCGCCAGTATGGCCGCCGACCTGTCCGGAGACGATGATCCACAGTGCCAGCGACGCGATGATGGCGCCGATGATCTGCGCGATCCAGTAAGGAATGACGTCCTTGGCCGGCATCCGCCCGGCAAGAAAGACGCCGAGCGTCACCGCCGGATTGAGATGCGCCCCCGAAATCGGGCCGATCGCATAGGCCGCCGCAATCAGGCCGATGCCGAACGCCAGACCGATACCTTCCTGGCCAAGCGGCAGCGCGCCGCCGAAGCCGCCCGTCACCACCGAAGCCGTGCCGATGAACACCAATAGAAACGTGCCTAGAACTTCCGCCAGATAAGTCTTCATTGCCCTCTCCTCGTATCGACCCGCGGCTCCGCCTTTTCTGCGACGCGAATCACCGCGCAAAGAGTATTCGCAACCGGAAAACTTGCAAAGCAGCGCAGTTGCGCAGCTGGCGTGCTTGTGCGCGCCGGGCATGTACATTAGATGTATATAATATGTACTGATCGAATTCTTTGATTTAGCCCAGGCCGACGCCCGCTTGGTCGGGGCGGCTCGCGATGCACGAATCCACATTCGCCACCCTCCGCATGGATCGTCTCGCCGTCGGGGAACAGAACTGTTTCAATCAGGACACGAAAAGCTCTAAGAGCAGGGCCGGATTTAATTTGCTGGGTAATGGAAGACGATAATGAGACTGGGCGGGCGGCTGGCGGCAGCCATCGAAGTGCTTGATGACATTGGCCGGCGTCACCGGCCGGTGGCCGATGTGCTGAAGGACTGGGGCCTGTCGCACCGCTTCGCCGGCGGCGGCGACCGCGCCGCGATCGGCAACATCGTCTATGACGCGCTGCGCCGCAAGCGCTCCGCCGGCTGGCTGCTCGGCGAGGACACGCCGCGCGCCATCGGCTTCGGCGCGCTGCTGCTCGAATGGGGCCAGACGGCGCAGTCGCTGAACGAGGCGCTCGAGGGCGACAAGTTCGCGCCGCCGCTGCTGAACGCCGACGAATTGAAAACGCTCGGCGGTCGCCGACTCGCCGACGCGCCGCCCGCGGTGCGGGCAGACGTCCCCGATTGGTGCATGCCGCTTTTCGAACGGGCGTTTGGCACAGCCTGGGTGGAAGAGGGTGCCGCTCTCGCGACACGCCCACCGCTCGACCTCAGGGTCAATACCCTGAAGGCCGATCGCCCAAAGGTATTGGCGGAATTGGCGGAGACCGGCGCCAAGGCTGCACGGATCGCGCCGCATGGCATCCGCATCCCGCCGATCGAAGGCGACGGCAGGCACCCGAACGTGCAGGCCGAACCGGCCTTTCAGAAAGGCTGGTTCGAGGTTCAGGACGAGGGCTCGCAGATAGCCGCCGAACTGGCCGGCGCCGAGCCTGGAATGCAGGTGCTCGACTTTTGCGCCGGCGCCGGCGGCAAGACGCTGGCGCTGTCCGCGGGGATGGACAATCGCGGCCAGATCTTCGCCCACGATGCCGAGAAGGCAAGGCTGGTGCCGATCTTCGACCGCATCCGCCGTTCGGAAAACCGCAATGTGCAGATCGTCACCAAGCCGGCGGAGCTGGCGCCGCTCGGCAAGCACATGGATATCGTCCTGATCGATGCGCCTTGCACCGGCAGCGGCACGTGGCGGCGCCGGCCGGATGCCAAATGGCGGCTGACGCAAAGGCAGCTCGACGCCCGCAAGGGCGAGCAGGAGACGATCCTCGATGCCGCCAAGGACTTCGTCAAACCCGGCGGCCTGCTGGTCTACATCACCTGTTCGGTGTTCGACGAGGAAAATGGCGACCAGGTTTCAGCGTTCCGCGACCGCCATCCCGGCTTTGTCCCGGTCGATCACCGCCAGCTCTGGGACGGTCGTTTTCCGGGCCACGAAGCGGCAGTGCGTATCGGCGCTGCGGGCGGCATTTCGCTGTCGCCGGCGCTGAGCGGCACCGACGGCTTTTACTTCTGCGCGCTGCGCCGGGCCGGCTGAACGTTTGCCATCGATACAGGGTTGAGCCAAATGCTGCAGTGCAGCATTTGCGATTGCCTGCCGCCCACCCCTCTGCGATAAATGCCGCTGCAATAAGATTTGTCGAGAAACGAAGGGCGACGGCCATGGCAGCAAAGATCGTTCCTGCTCCGGATTATGAGGACCGCGTCAGAACGTCCTTCGCGCGCCAGAATGCGATGACGACGATTGGCGCAGAACTGACGTTGGTGACGCCCGGCATCATCGAGATCGAAATGCCCTATTCGGCGGCACTGACCCAGCAGCACGGCTTTCTCCATGCCGGCGTCATTTCGACGGCTCTCGACTCGGCCTGCGGCTATGCGGCATTCTCGCTGATGCCGGAAAATTCCGGCGTGCTGACGATCGAGTTCAAGGTCAATCTGCTGGCGCCGGGCCGGGGCGAGCGCTTCCTGTTCCGCGGCTCTGTGACCAAGCCCGGCCGCACCATCATCGTCGCCGATGGCCAGGCCTATGCGTTCGCCACCGACGGCGAGGCCAAGCTGATCGCCACAATGACCGGAACGATGATGACGGTGCTCGGCCGCGACGGCATCGAGGGCTGAGGAACGGGCAGGGAGGATGGACCATCATGGCCGGTAAAACATCTGGTGAGCTCGCCCTGGTCTCCGGCAAGTCCGTTCTCTTCGTCATGGCTGCCGAGGCCGAATACGGACCGCATTTGCAGCGGCTGTTCACACCGCTGATGACCGGCGTCGGGCCGGTCGAGGCCGGCGTCGGACTCAGCGCCGAACTGTCCCGACTGAACGCCGAAAAGGCGCTGCCGGATCTCGTCGTGTCGCTCGGTTCGGCGGGCAGCCGCACGCTGGAGCAGACGGAAATCTACCAGGCCGTTTCAGTCGCCTATCGCGACATGGATGCCTCGCCCTTGGGGTTCGAGAAGGGCGCCACGCCGTTTCTCGACCTGCCGGTGAGCGTGCTGCTGCCGTTCAGGATACCGGGCATCGGGCAGGCGACGCTTTCGACCGGGGCGGGAATAGTCACCGGCGCCGCTTACGACGCGATCGCCGCGGATATGGTCGACATGGAGACCTTCGCCTGCCTGCGCGCCTGCCAATTGTTCGGCGTGCCGCTTATCGCCCTGCGCGGCATTTCCGACGGGGCAGCCGATCTCAGACATGTCGGCGACTGGACGGAATATCTGCACGTCATCGACGAAAAGCTTGCCGGGGCGGTGCAACTTTTGGAACGGGCGATCGCGTCTGATGCGCTGCAGTTTTGACCTGTTGCATGAAGATGCGGAATCGGAGTGAGAGAGACGCCTCACAACCCATTGCGCCGACTCGTTTCTTTCTCTAAACGCTCGCCATGAAAACAGCCAATCATCCCGACACCGTCCTGATTGTCGATTTCGGCAGCCAGTTCACGCAGCTGATCGCCAGGCGCATCCGCGAGGCCGGCGTCTTTTCCGAGATCGTGCCTTTCCAGTCGGCCGCGGCGGCGTTCAAGCGCATCAATCCGAAGGCGGTGATCCTGTCCGGCGGCCCGGCCTCGACCAGCGACATCGGCAGTCCGCGCGCGCCGCAGATCGTCTTCGACGCCGGCGTGCCGGTGCTCGGCATCTGCTACGGCCAGATGGCGATGTGCGTGCAGATGGGCGGCGTCGCCGAAAGCTCCGACCACCGCGAATTCGGCCGCGCCTTCGTCGAGATCGCCAAGGACAGCCCGTTGTTCGAGGGCCTGTGGGCGCCCGGTCAGCGCCATCAGGTGTGGATGAGCCATGGCGACCGCGTCATCTCCTTGCCCAAGGGGTTCGAGGTGCTCGGAAAATCGGAGGGCTCGCCCTTCGCCATTTTCGGCAATGTCGAGCGCAAAATGTACGGCATCATGTTCCACCCCGAAGTGGTGCATACGCCCGACGGCGCCAGGCTGCTCCGCAACTTCGTCCACAACATCGCCGGCATCGAAGGCGACTGGACGATGCGCGCTTACCGCGAGCACGCGATCGAGACGATCCGCAAACAGGTCGGCAAGGGCAAGGTCATCTGCGCGCTGTCGGGAGGCGTCGATTCCTCGGTCGCGGCTTTGCTGATCCACGAGGCGGTCGGCGACCAGCTCACCTGCATCCTCGTCGACCACGGGCTGATGCGCAAGGACGAGGCGGCGGGCGTGGTGGAGATGTTTCGCCAGCACTACAATCTGCCCCTCATCCTGGTCGACGCTTCAGACCGTTTTATCGGCGCACTTGAGGGCGAGTCGGACCCGGAAAAGAAGCGCAAGACCATCGGCCGGCTGTTCATCGAAGTGTTCGAGGAAGAGGCCAAGAAGCTTGGCGGCGCCGATTTCCTGGCGCAAGGCACGCTCTATCCCGACGTCATCGAAAGCGTCTCCTTCACCGGCGGCCCGTCGGTGACGATCAAGTCGCACCATAATGTCGGCGGCTTGCCCGAGCGTATGAACATGCAGCTGGTCGAGCCGCTGCGCGAATTGTTCAAGGACGAGGTGAGGGCGCTCGGCAAGGAGCTCGGCCTGCCCGACAGCTTCATCGGCCGGCATCCGTTCCCCGGTCCCGGTCTCGCCATCCGCTGCCCGGGCGGCATCACCCGCGAAAAGCTGGAGATCCTGCGCGAGGCCGACGCCATCTATCTCGACGAGATCCGCAAGGCCGGCCTCTACGACGCCATCTGGCAGGCCTTCGCCGTGCTGCTGCCGGTGCAGACCGTCGGCGTGATGGGCGACGGCCGTACCTACGAGTTCGTCTGCGCGCTGCGCGCCGTCACCTCGGTCGACGGCATGACAGCGGATTTCTACCACTACGACATGGCATTCCTGGGAGCAGCCGCCACCCGCATCATCAACGAAGTGCGCGGCATCAACCGCGTCGTCTACGACGTGACGAGCAAACCCCCAGGTACAATCGAGTGGGAGTGACGGGAGCGTAGTTTCGGATACTGCGGGAAACTGTGTCGTAGTGTAGGCGGTTCACACATCTCGATAGATACGTGTCCGCTTGTGAGACTTTGTGCTCGGTCAGCTTCAGAGCGACTCCCATAAGATAGCAGACATTCCTGCTTGGTCGGCATGATCGCGAAAGATGCGGGGCTGCATCCCTTGACCAATCTCATGCCATTCCCTATATAATTGAGCATCCACTCACTCAATATCGTTAGACGGAAATATGGCGCGTCCCCTCAGTGAAGAAAAGCGACAGGCACTGCTCGATGCAGCGGCCGAGTTCGTCGCCAACCTGGGCACAGGCGCGTCCACGGCCAAGATCGCAAAGGCTGCTGGCGTGTCTGAGGGAACGCTGTTCACTTACTTTCCAACCAAGGACGATCTGCTCAACCAGCTCTTTCTCGAGATCGAGGCCGACTTGGTAGAGATGATGCTGGCCCCATATCCGGCGGACGCCTCCCCCAAAGACCGACTATTTGTGGTCTGGAACCGTCTGATTGACTGGGGACTGGCTCACGCCACAGCGCGCAAGGCCCTTCGCCAGCTGAAGGTGTCAGATCGCGTGACGGCGGAAAGCCGGAACCGGTGCCACGCTATGCTGCGAGATGCGCGGACGATGGTGGAAGAGTGTCTCGCCGGCCATGCCGCGCCTGACAGGATCGCCTTCTACATCGATACCATTCTCTTCGACTTGGCTGACATCAGCATCAATGCGGTCACGGCCAGACCCCAGGAAAGTGACGCCATCCGCCAGGCCGGGTTCGACCTGTTCTGGAAGGGGTCTGCCGCCTGAGTTTTAACCGATAAATGAGCATGTAAGCACTCACACATAAGGATCGAAGATGTCGAATAGTAAGGGTTTCACCGAAGCCAACGTCCCCAAACAGACGGGAAAAAGCTTCATCGTCACCGGCGCCAACGCCGGCGTAGGATTCGAAATCGCGCGGGTGCTTGCCGCCAGGGGCGCGCGCGTCCTGCTTGGCTGCCGCGAGCAGACCAGGGCGCAGGATGCCATCGCGCGGATCAAGCGGATCACGCCGAACGCCGATCTCGTCTGGTTGCCGCTCGACCTCGGTGACCTCGACAGTGTTCGCACCGCAGCCGAGATCGCCGCGAAGGAGCCACGGATCGATGCGCTCATCAACAATGCCGGGATCATGAACCCGCCGCTGACGCGCACGAAGCAGGGGTTCGAATCGCAGTTCGGCGTCAATCATCTCGGCGTGTTCGCGCTCACCTCGCTGCTCCTGCCTAAACTTGCGGAGACCCCGGGAGCGCGGGTGGTCGTGACCTCCAGCGTCGCGCATCTGAAGGCCAAGATCGACTGGGACGACCTCAACGCCGACAAGAGCTACATCAAGAACGATCGCTACGGCGCCAGCAAGCTGGCCAGCGCGCTGTTCTTCTTCGAACTGGATCGTCGCCTGCGCGCGGCGAAGTCGCCCGTCACAGCAATCGGCGTCCACCCTGGAGTCGCCGCCACAAGTCTTGGCCGTCACATGGGGCTGATCCAGATCGTAGGCCCAATCGTCGGCCTGTTGCTCAATAGCGCCGACAAGGGCGCGTGGCCGGCACTTCTGGCTGCAACCGGCAAGGTGAAGCCCGGAGGCTATTACGGTCCCACCGGCTTTGGCGGAATCCGCGGTGTAGCCGGCGAAGCAAAGCGCGCGCCGCACGCCGAAGATCCCGCGCTCGCGAAGCGGCTCTGGGACGTCTCCATCGCCATGACCGGCATCGATCCAGGCTTGCCGGCCACCTTACTTCACGGCGACACGGTGCGTCAGGCCCTCGTGTAGGCTTGCTCTGGGGCGCGGATTGGACGAGCCTCGCCCGGGCGACGAAACCTTGCTACAAGAGACATGACGGTACTTTTCCGCTGGTAGTGGAGCGGCTCCCAGCCGCTAAAAATCGGTTCTCAGAGGCAATCGACTTCGATAGATACCGAAACCGTGCGAAAAATATTCAGTGAAAAATCTGTTTAAAATCAACAGCGTAGATTTTTGACGGCCCCATGTCGGCTTATCATCATCTAAACTGAGGAAATTTCGAGCGAAATCAGCTACTTATGGTCCGTCCGAACAATCGAGTGGGAATGAGGGGGAGTACCGTGGCGGCGCCCATACCCCGTCGGGCCCACCCCAACCTTCGCGACTTTGTGGCCTTCAAATATTCGGCCGCGCGCTGCTCGAAGAAGTTAGCGCGCGACCAGTTCTCGGCGTCGATCACACGACCGTAGATTCGATTACTGCTCCTTCTTGAACAAATCCTGGAAGATGAGCTGGCCCCAAGTGCGGCCGCGTGCGTGCACCAGCGCGCCACCCTCGTTGAGCTTTCCCAGCTTGACGGGTGCGAACCCGAGTTGTTTGGCCAGGCCGCCACGGGAGCGATCGCGTCCTCGTCGTCGCTCGACAGAAAGACGACCCGGTGGCCGCCCTCGACGATCGGATCGGCAGCCAGGGTGGCCGCAACCAGGTGATTGAAACCTTTCACGAATTTGGCGCCGGTGAACGCCTTCGCGACGAAGGCGGAGGACGGGAGACCGTCCAGCTCTTCAGGCACTGGAAACACGTTCGTCGCGTCGATGACTGTCTTGCCTTCCCAGCTCGGCAGAGCCTTCGCAACTTCGCGATGCTCTCCGAACGGGACTGCCAAGATGATTGTGTCGGCCTCGAGTGCATCCCGCAGCGACTTGGCGACGACCCTGGGTCCAATCGCCCGAGCCTGCGGCGCCAACGCCTCGGGCGGCCGGCGGCTCGCGACGGCCACGTCGATGTTTTTACGGGCGAAGGCGCGGGCGAGGGCGTGGCCTATCTTACCGAATCCTACAATTGCGTAGCTCATAATGCTTCTCCGATCCGTGTTGGTATTGATTTCCCCGGCCTTCAACGGCGCTGGGTTATTCGTTCCGCTGTGTGGCGACCTTTGCGTGGTCGTTCCACCATGGACACGCTAGTTCCCGCCGGTCAGCCGCTTCCCGCGATCCGGCGCGATTTCAGATGGCCGAGAAGCCGCCATCGACAGACAACTCCACCCCATTCACGAAGCTCGAATCGTCGGAAGCAAGAAACAGCGCGGCCGTCGCAATTTCCTCAGGACGCCCCATCTTTCCCCGCGGGATCAGGGATTCGAACATCTGCTTCGCCTCCTCGGTGAGAACTTGGTCCTGCATCGGTGTGGCGATCGGCCCCGGGTGCAGCACGTTCACCCGGATATTCCTGCCCTTCAGTTCGTTGAGCCACCCGCGTGCGAATGCGTGCAACGCCGCCTTGCTCGCCGCATACACGCTGTAACCAGGAAAACCTTTCACCGAAGCAACTGACCCGGTCATGAAGATCGATCCGCCATCGTTGAACAGCGGCAACGCCTTTTGCACCGTGAACAGTGTGCCGCGCGTATTCAGGCCGAAGGTCGCATCGAAATGCTGCTCGGTAATCTCGCCCAGTGGGACGGCTTCGCCCGTGCCGGCGCTCGCGTACAGGACGTCGATCTTGCCCTTTTCCCGCTTGACTGTATCGAACAGGCGGTCGAGGTCGTCGAGATTGGCCGCGTCGCCGCGCACGCCGGTCACGTTCCGGCCGATCAGCTTGATCGCCTCGTCCAGCGCCTCCTGTCTCCGGCCCGTGATGAAAACATAGGCGCCTTCTTCAACGAACCGCTTGGCGCTCGCCAGCGCCATGCCGCTCGATCCACCCGTGATGACTGCAACCTTACCCTCAAGCTTTCCCATGACTTCTCCTTTCGTGGTGTCGGGACAGCATCTGCCTCCGAGAACCTCGAAATGGGTCCGCCGGCGTCAGCTGTTGAGTGCGGAAGCGCGCACATCGGTGGTGCGAAATCGATCCGGCTGGACGACTGACGCCAGCCGCGACGATCGGCGTCCGCCGTTCGGAATTGGGCCGTGCTTGTCGGCATTGGCTATGATCACCGCCCGTGCTACCCCACATTCGAGAGGATGTTCGATGGTGTTGGACCCAGGCTGGCAAACTCCGCGGTGCCGGATTGCACCATGATCGACTGGGATGACGTTCGCTACTTTCTTGCCGTCGCGCGCGGAGGCTCGGTGCGGGCCGCCGCCGAGCGCCTCGGTGTGAACCACTCGACCGTGCTGCGACGTGTCGCCCAGCTCGAGGAACGCCTCGGCGTGCACATGTTCGAAAAGCTGCCTTCGGGCTACCGCCTGACGGCTGCGGGCGAGGAGGTCCTCGAGTTCGCGGACCAGATGGAAGTGTCGTCGCACCTGCTGGAGACGCGCGTCTTCGGGCGCGACCAGAGCGTGCGCGGGCTTCTGCGGGTGACGCTGGCACCGCCCCTCGCGACACACCTGCTCATGCCGGACTTCGCCGATTTCGCGCGTCTGCATCCGGACATCGAGATGGAAATCTTGTCGTCCGGCGAGCTGGCAAATCTGACCAACCGAGAGGCCGACGTCGCGATCCGCGTCGTCTACGACCGCAAAACCCTGCCGCTCAATCTTCACGGCCTGAAGGGACCGGAACTGTTCGGCGGCATCTACATGTCCTGCGATCGACTAGCCGCGTGACGTGCGGGGGCGCCTGATCCCATCCGGTGGATCGTCATAAGCATTCATGGAATTCCGGAATGGGCCAGCGAGGGTGAGGTTCGTACCACGGGGGTTCCCTTCAGGACCACGGACGCTGAGGCGCAGATCGTTGCCGTACGGCAAGGGCTCGGGATGACGACACTGCCGTGCTTCGTTGGCGATGCCGACCCCCTACTGGTGAGGGTGCCGGGTACCGACCTGCACATGTACGGAACGGTTTGGCTCCTCACACAGGGGGAGACACGCAAGACGAAGCGCGTGCGGCTCTTCACTGAGTTCGTATCCCGCAGGCTCGCCGCGTACGCGCCGCTTCTCGCGGGGCTGTCCATATCGCGCGACTGATGCGCGGCAGGTCGCCGGCGACGCTTGCCGTAATCCGGTCGGAAGCCGAGCTGCGATCGCTTGAAGCGGTGTCGTTCAATCCGCGAATGGCGCGCCGTATCGCAATCGGCGCGAGGGCCACACTACTGGCGGGCGACGGACTTCACCATCGCTGACGGTCTTTTAGGGCAGCTGGAGACGCCGCTCTTGCGGAGGACTCCGAGGAAAATCGACCACTCGATATCGATAGTCTGTAAAACCGAGCAAATCGCGGATCGCCGAAGTTCTCCTTTGAATTCAAGAGCGAGAATTTCTGACGGATCCAGGATACGGTTCTTCGTCGTCAGCGGAAAGATTTGCCTCGATGGATCAATGCGTTATGATGCTTCAGAACGAGTGGGAGTGAGGGATAAACGGCGGCAATAGCGTAGTCTCGGCGGCGAATTTCACCCTCGGGCAATTGTCGGTCTAGTTGGTTCTCACTCCACTGAACTGGCGTTCTCCTTTTCCGCCTCGCACGTCCGATCTGCGCCCATTTTCAGGATGATGTAAAGTCGCTTCAAAGGGCGATAGTGCTCTGGCGTAGAATAGCGCGCACAAAGGCGGGTCTGCTAGCGCCAGTTCCCGGACGTACTCCAGCTTGTCTCAAATCGCTAATACCTATTTAGGAGTCCACAAACGCACCGGTAGCTGCCATTTATAGACATCCTGTCTCACTGGTGGAACATATGGACCTGCTCGCCTTAGCCGACTTCAATCTGGTTGCACGTCATGGTGGGTTCGGGCGAGCCGCGCGCGCCACAGGGCGCCCCAAGGCGACGCTCTCCCGGCGCGTTGCCGAACTGGAGAATAGCCTAGGCCTACGCTTGTTCGCGCGCGGAGCGCGTGCGCTGAAGCTCACTCAGGAGGGAAAGGCCCTGCATGAGCGAACCAGTCGCTTGCTGACGGAAGTGGAGGAGACGGCCGCAGCGATTGCGTCGGGAGACCGAGAACCGCGTGGAAATTTGCGGATCAGTGCGCCATTGCTCTTCTCTCAACTTGCGATGGGTAAGCTGGCGGCAGGCTTCTCGCTCAAATATCCCGACGTTATCCTTGAAGTCACGACCGAAGACCGCGCAGTCGACATGGTCGAAGAAGGGTATGACTTGGCCATTCGCGTCAATCCGCGTTCCGATGAAAGCTTGGTGGGACGGGTCTTCATGCGTGATCGGCTTGTGATCGTGGCGAGCCCGCAAGTGGCGAGACCGCAAGACGGAGACGCCGTTCCGGCTGTCGTTCATCGCTCGGACAGAGGACTTTCGTCGTGGAACATCAAACCGGACACGGGGCCGACGACGATCGCGTTCACCCCGGTGCTCAGCCTGTCGTCGCTCATCATGGTTCGCGATGCGGTCGTCATGGGTGCGGGTGCGGCACGGTTGCCGGTATCGCTCGTGAGTCATGATCTGACCGCCGGCACGTTGGTGCATTGGGCGGACGTGGATGCCCCAGATACTGCCTTGTGGACGCTCTACCCGTCGCGGCGCCTGTTGAACGCCCGCGTTTCCGCCTTTCTCGACCATCTGAGGGAAGCGTTTCCCAAAGGCACTCCCGACGAATTGGCAGCGTTTCATTCGGATTTGAAGCCGCCACAGTTACCTTACTGTCGGCCAACGCCGTCAGCCATGTCGCAGGGCCAGCTTGATCCAATGACGCAAGCGACGACCGCCCGATGATGGCTGCTACAGTCCGATGAACTACAGCAGCAACGCATCAGTCGCCAAGCCGCGGATAGTCCGTGTAGCCGGCCGCGCCACCGCCATAAAAGGTGGCCGGATTGGACTCGTTGAAGGGCGCGCCCAACCGCAGACGCTCGACGAAGTCGGGATTGGCCAAAGCCCAACGGCCGATCGAGGTCATGTCTGCCTGGCCCGAGACGATGTCCTGGTCCAGGGCTTCGCGCGTGCGCCCGAGCCGCAGCACCATCAGGGTCGTGGGCCACGCATGGCGGATGTCGGCGAGGAGCTCGTCGCCCCCGCCATACATCAGGTGGAGATAGGCCAGCTTCAGCGGTGCCAGCGCGGCGACCAGTTCGCGATAGAGCGCAGGACTCTCCGGACCTTCATCAAGCCCGCCCAAAGGCAGGCCTGGCGAAAGGCGGATAGCGGTGCGATTGGCGCCGATCTCATCGGCGACAGCCTGCGCCACTTCGACGGCGAACCGGATGCGGTTGGCGATTGGCCCGCCATAGGCGTCGGTCCGGTGATTGGCGTTCGGCGCAAAGAACTGATGGATGATATAGCCGTTGGCGCCGTGAATCTCGACGCCGTCGGCGCCGGCATCGATAGCCAGCCGCGCGGCCCGCCGGAAATCCTGCACCGTGGCGGCGACTTCCTCGGTCGTCAGCGCGCGCGGCTCGGGGATGGGCTGCATGCCGCTCGCAGTGAACATCTGCTCACCGGGCGCGACGGCCGACGGGGCGACGGGCTGACGGTGATGCGGCGTGTTGTCCGGGTGCGACATGCGGCCGACATGCATGAGCTGCAGGAAGATCTTCGCGCCTTTTGCATGAACCGCATCGGTGACCTTGCGCCAGCCAGCGACATGTTCGGGCGCGTGGATCCCCGGCGTCGCGAAATAGCCCTGGCCATCGGCCGAGGGTTGCACACCCTCGGTTATCAGCAGGCCCAGCGAGGCGCGCTGGGCGTAGTATTCAGCGGCGTGCTCGCCCGGTACGCCGTTGAACTCGGCACGGCTGCGGGTCATCGGGGCCAGGGCCAGGCGATGGGGTAGGTCCATCCGGCCCACGCCGACCGGATTCCAAATCGTCGTCATGATGAAATCCTTGAAGTTAGAAACGAGGTGATCAGCGGGTGAGGTCGGCGACGATCTTGCCCGGCGCGTGGCCGGTGCGATTGCGCTCGATTGCGGAAGCCAAATCATCGAAACCCACCACGTCGCCGATCGTCGATGTCAGAGTGCCCGCAGCGACCTGCTGGACGATCGCGGCCAGACGCGCGGTGTCGGGCTTGTTCGATAAAAAGACGCCGCGGCGGCCTGGCGGCGTACGCGATGCGAGGTCTGTAGCGGCGATGCTTACGAGAAGGCCATCGGGCGACAGGAGTGCCCAGGAGCGGTCCACGACCTCACCGCCGATGAGGTCGACGACGAAATCGATGTCGCGCGCAAGCAGCTCGAAGTTCTGCTGCCGATAGTCGATCACTTCGTCCGCGCCGAGGGCCAGGACATGCGGCAGGCTCATGGTCGAGGCCGTGGCATAGACGGTCGCTCCGGCCGCCTTGGCGAACTGGACGGCAAAGCCGCCCACGCCGCCGGCTGCGCCATGGATCAGCACCCGCCGTCCGGAGAGGTCGAAATCCGCGGCCTGAATGACATGCCAGGCTGTCATCGCCGCGACCGGAATGGCCGCCGCCTCCACGTCCGACAGGGCTGACGGAGTCAGGACGAGCTTCTCGGCGTTGATGACAAGATGGTCGGCGTAGGCTCCGACGCCACCGAGGGCAGCCATAACCCGATCCCCGGGCTTCACGCCTGTGACGCCGGGGCCGGTCCGAAGCACGACGCCGGCCATTTCGATGCCAAGCGTCGCGGGCAGGGTCAGCTTGAAGCGCTCGCGGAGGTAGCCTTCACGGATTTTCCAGTCGATGCCGTTTACCGCGGCGGCCTTGACCGACACCAAGACCTCGCCCGGACCCGGCTCGGGCGCGGATACGCTATCGACTGTCAGGGATTCGGGGCCGCCATAGGCTTGAAGACGTAAGGCTCGCCCGCGCGCAAGCGGTTCGGAATTGGAATCGGCCCGGTTGAGGTCAGCGGATTGTGTCATGTGGTTCTCCTTCTTGGCGGAAGGTAAGCGTTCGAAATCCGCGCCATAAGTCATCGAAATTAGACAGTCTGTCTCGCTGGAGAGACACTTGATGGACCTTCCGGGTGTCTCTAATTTCGTATTTGTCGCCTCGTCCGTCCGGTCTTTTCGGCCAGTCGGAAAAGCGGTCGACCTACGGCGACCTTGTCGCGGCGCATAATCGGGCCTGGGCGTGGGACTATTCGAACGAGGTGACCGCACACTTAAGCTCACGGACGGCGGCCGGCGCTCTTTACCCGAACCGAAGGTTGGCTCGGCGAACTGCGTGAGGTCGAGGTGAGCTGCACGGGCGACTGCAGATCAGTGCACCAGTGCTCTTCTCTCACTTGGCTATGGGAAGTCTCCTTCTCATAGATCGTGCTGTCGGCGAGCGGGACGATCAGTCGGCGTTCATGCCGCTTGATCTTGCCCGTTCGCATAGGTTTCGAGGTGCTGAGGATGGGGTGCTGACGGTACTTTGGCAGCGTTTGCGGTTCGGATGTCAGACCTGGAATGGCGCGCTGAGGGCCAATAGTAGTCGATAGATGGCTTGCGGAGATCGCCGAAAATTCCTCAACGAAATCAGGATTGTAATTTTCTGACGGGTCCCCCGCCGGTAGTATTTGGACCGGAAAATAATTTTGTGAATGAATTCAATTTGTTGACCTGCCCCCGAACAATCGAGTGGGAGCGAGGGTTAGCGTAGTCTGGAGTGCTCCCGCGTAGTTTTTCGTAGAAAAACAAAGATTTGCGGTTCATCTCGTTCACTATCGTTCCTGCATCATCAACATCAACTGAAACTATCGACTACCTAAGTCACACATTTTTTGGCCCTGCGGAAAACCGCGTTGTGACCGGCAGGTGTCACAGTTTTTCTACTCCGTTGTGCTAGCTTTTTTTCTGCGCCGAATAGTGTGCGACTGCGCGACGGCCATTTTCAACTCGGGTGTGATCTCCAACGGTGCATTCTCTGCCCCATGTTGGTTCTGTAGCCCCTGGACCTGGACGGTCGGAAATGGGAGTTCGATGCCCTGCTCCTTGAAGACCTGGCGGAGGCGTACATAGAATTTGCGTTTCATACCGAAGGCGCCTCCCGGCTTGGTTGTGGCCTTGACCCTCAATACGATGCCGTATTCGCCGAACTCCTGTACGCCCTGCATCTTGATCGGGTCGAGCACCCAGTGTTTGAACTCGGGATCTTCCGCCAGTTCGAGGCCGATCCGCTTGATCAGCTTGCGAGCGAAGTCGATATCGGTGTCATAACCAACGGTGATGTTGAATTTGTCGATAACCCAGTCACGGCTCTGGTTCTGGACTGCCCCGAGTTCACCGAAAGGTATCGTGAACAGCGGACCACGATGGTGGCGCAGCTTCACCGAGCGCAGCGAAAAGCTTTCCACAGTACCCTTGTAATTGCCCGATGAAATGTATTCGCCAACACGGAACGCATCATCGAGCAGAAAAAACACGCCTGAAATGACGTCCTTGACGATGGTTTGTGCCCCAAAGCCCACGGCGACGCCGACGACGCCAGCGCCGGCGATCAATGGGCCGATCTGGATACCCAGCGAGGCGAGCATCATAAGCACCGCCATCACGATGATCGATGCGAGCAGAATGTTCTGGAGGATCGGCAAGAGCGTGTGCAGCCGCGCCTGCTGCGGATCGAGGATCGGGACGTCCTCGTCGCTGATCACAGGGTGCGGTGTTTCGATGCCCAGCTTTCGTTCGATCAAAGCTTTGATGATCGACCAGCCGAAGTCGGCGGCGAGGGCAATGACCACGACATTGATCAAGCCGCGCAATATGAACGTCGTCGTCGTATCGCTGTCCCGCATGGATTGCATGTCCAGACCCCAGACACGTGCGAGAAGGTAAGCCGCCGCCAGGATGAAAATCATTCGGATTCCGCGATCGATGACAGCGATCGTCACCGCCGGGATCGTGGGCCGGCCGACATCTTCCGAACCTGGCCGCAGAACGAAATTAACCCCGCGCTGCGTCACCACGATTGCCAAAGGCAGGAAGAATGCGGCGAAGGTGAACCAGAAGTATATATAAAGGCCGGCGATACGCTGCAGGAACAGGACGACGAAATAAGCAGTCAATATCCATGTCGCTTCCGTGTGACCGATGTGGCGCGCACCGTCTCGCTGCGTTCTTGGCCGACGCCAAATGGCGAGCAGCAGGAGCAACAGCAGCACGAAATCGGCGCCCAGTGACAGGACCATCATTCCGTCCTGATCGATGCCGAGACCTGGCAAGAGGATAAACGCGGCGCCGAAGAAGGCGAAGACGCCGACGATCCGGGGTAGCCAATAGGACCAATGGTCAGCCGCTTCGTTGGTGATCGGCAAAGCACGAACCTCGACGGCGTTCTCGACGTTCATGAAGGAAGGGACGAGCATGGCCATGACGTACATGCGCACACCCCATGTAACGACTGCCGCCATCAGAAATGTCAGTACAATCTCGCGGATAAGCATCGGCCAGTCGAACAACATGAACGCGCCGGCGCTGCCCAGTGCGAAAGAGACTATCAGCATGCTGGAATAAAGCAGGCGGCCACCAATTTTCTTGGCTCGCCCAACAGGCGTATCCTTCGGTTGCGCGATAATCCAAAGACGAAATGGACGGGTGAGCTTGAACGTTGCCCAAGTGAGTGCCAGGCCGGCAGCGATGAACATTGCAATCAGCACAAATACGCCGGCAGGCCCCTTGCTGGACATATCCTCCATCGTCTCTGCCCGAACGCGCGCGAACTGGCCTGGCAGCAAGGGCAAAGTTCGCACGATTCTTTCGATATGATGCCTGATCCCATCGAGCGTCGAGGATGCCATCGTATTCATCTGGCCTGGTGCGGCCACGGCGCCGGACGATGCGTCGGTCGGCGAAACCCCTCTCTCGGCGGGCGCTCCCGTTGACCCGGCGTCCTGATTTCGCTGTTCGGCCACCCAGGCCTTCACTGACGGATCGTCGAGAAGCTCGAACAGCTGTTTGACCCTTTCAGGCGGGACGGTCGCTGGCGCCTGCGCCTGCGCCTGACCAGCCAACAAAAGGGCGATCCCAAAGACGAGCGGCCTGGCAATCAGGGCAAACATCGCAGTCAGGTCTCCGAGACGCCGTGCCGGGCGCGCCAGGTTCGTGGCTCCCAATCGTCGAGTCATGAGTGGCATCGTGCTGTTAACCTTCCGGTCAGATCGGCGAGCAACGACATCTATGTCCGTTGTTGCCCTACCTTGAAGAAACCGATGTTGCGGTGCAAGACGTCATCGTTCCGAGCCAGACCGTTGCGCCGGGTACTTGGCGGTGTTTATTTAGCCGCGGGGGCAGGGCATTCCGACCTCGGCCCAGGCCTCCGGCCGTTCTATGAACTGGGCATCGACGTTAAATCTCAGGAACTGATTTCCTGAGTTGACCAGGACAGACCTTTGGCGGTCGCTCGGTGGTCAACTGCTTCGCGCACCGCTGCGGACATTCGAAACCATGATGTTGCTTGAGATGCAATGCGCTTCCGGGTCGGCACTGCCATGCGGCAAATCAGGCCGGGAGCCGCCACATTCGCACACGACCTGTACCACGCAATTCCGTTTCCTCGAGTGGGTCGCAAGCAAAATTTGGTCCAAGCAGTTGATGAGTTGCATCCGAAATACGGATTTCATCGGGCTCCGCGGACGTTTGGATACGTGCGGCGAGATTAACGGTGTCGCCCCATAGGTCATAGGCAAACCGCCTTTTGCCTATGACGCCCGCCACGATTGGTCCTGAGTGAATTCCAATTCTGAGTCTTATCGGTTCTCCTGCGAAGCGTTCGCGCTTAACCGCCTTCCGCAGTTCAAGTGCATAGTGCGCAAGGGCTTCCGCATGATCGGATCGCGCAGCGGGCAGGCCAGCGACCACCATCACACAATCGCCGATTGTCTTGATCTTTTCGCAGCCGTATCGCTCCGAGAGCAGATCCGCCGCCTTGAAGAAGTAATTTAAAATAGCGAGCGTCGTCACGGCTCCGACGCTCCGCGCTCTTTCCGTAAAACCGACGATGTCGGCAAAAAGCACACTCACCTCCGCGTGGTTGTCTGCAATTTGTTCGTGCGCTTTTAGCCGCTCCGCGATCGACGCCGGAAGAATGTTGAGGAGTAGGGCTTCGGCGCGCTGGTATTCACGCGACAATCCCTCTTGGCTCGCCCTCAACGCCTCGTTTGTCGATTGTAATTTCTCGTTGAGTTGACGCTCCCTCTCTTGCAGGAGCGTCATTTCATAAGCCTTCTGTTGAAGCCGCTGCCTATTGTCGCGTTCGGCAGTGGCGTCAAGAAAGAGCAGCCACACGCAGGCATTGTCAGCAAAAAGATGGAGGTCCGCGACACGCCCGCTGGGCAGTTCGACCATGGCCATATCATATGGAAGCTCCGGGCAGGGCAACAAACCTTCCATGAATTCAAGCTGCTCGGCAACAGGCTTACCTATGCGAACTGACGAGAGTCCGTAATGTTTAACGTTACCGCCCTTCGCAGCTATGCAAAGCTGGGCGTCGATTTTCAGATATGCGACCGAGCGCTCGTTGTAGAAGAAATCGTAAATCCAGCTTCTAACTTCTCTTGGCAAGACATGCATGGTTTATTTGCTGACCATCGAAGCAAGTTGACGAAACGCATCATCAACATGTTCACCCGAAAGCGCACTTGTTAGATAGATTTGCCATCCAAGTTGCCTCAGTTCGTCAATTTCACCATCTGATATTGCCCACCGATCGGCCAGATCGGATTTGTTGAACAGCAATACAAACGGCATAGCGCCGAATTCAGCCTCGGCCCGCTCGCGCAACGTGAGCGCCACGGCAAGAGTAGCAGCGCGTGTTCCATCGACGACAAGCACGAGCCCACTCGCACCTCGCACATAGCTGACGCGGAATGAGCCGATATCGTCTTCGCCGGCCAAATCCCACAAAATCAGATCCACGGTTTTGTCCGGGAATGCGACACTCTTCTTGTCGATTTTCACTCCCACCGTGGTCAAGTAGGTTTCTGAAAAGATGCTTTGCACAAACCTGCGAACCAGACTCGTCTTTCCGACAGCGAACCCGCCCAACATGCAGATCTTCTTTTGCAATATCCTGGGCTCCGCCTAGTGGAAGTTTACCGTAACCGAAACTCTGCGGTTGGCGGAGTTCCCGGTTCGGCTATTTTCAATCTCCGCTGGCTCAAAGGTGCCCGCGCCGCGAACCAAGAGCAACTCCGGATCGACGCCGCGCTTCTTGAGAAGCGCACGAACTGTTTCCGCGCGCGCGGCGCTGATCGACAACTTGGCCGTTTCACGGCCCGTCTCGTCCGAATGGCCGGTCAACATGAACTGTGCTGTTACGCCTGCCTTGCGGGCGTCCTTGGCCAATTCCTTCAACTGATTCGCCAATTTGTCGAGAACCGGCAGTTGCTCTGGTCCCGGTACAGCCTTGCCAGAATCGAAGAAAATGTTGACCGCTTGAATAGCCTCCCTCAAATGAGTGAGTTGCGGAGGGGTCAACTCACGCAGCTCGGAGAGTTCTAGAGAGAGTCCGTCCGCGGACAGCTGTTGGGCGGCGACCCGCGCCCGATCTATCCAGGCGGCAGGAGCTTCACCCTGGGCAACGATGCGATCCTTGATGATCGAAAGCCGTACTGAATCCGGCGGAGTCAGCGACGCCATCAGCCGCTTCACCACGAACTTCGGATCAAGGCTTTGATAGAATTGCCACTGTGAATGAACGCGAGCAGGATCGACCCCTGTTCCGGACAGCAGAGCCTTCGGGTCGGCGGCCTGCGGGTCTCTCAGGCCGGAAATATAGAAATGTCCGCCCCTCGCCGTTTGTTGGGCGACGATGATTCCCGCTTGGGCCTCCAGTCGCGACACATAAGTCTGCCAGTGCTCCGCCGCGCGTGCTTCGGGGCTCACATCACGAACCTTGGAGATGTCGAATTCCGGTCCGCCTGCCGAAAGCTGTCGGGCCGCTGCGCGTGCGCGATCTATCCAGGTGTCGGGAGCCTCACCCTCGGCAACGATGCGATCATTGACGATCGAAAGCCGAACCGATTTCGGCGGGGTCAGCGACACCATCAGCCGCTTCAGGACGAACTTCGGATCAAGACTCTGATAGAATTGCCACTGCGAATGAACGCGGGCGGGATCTACCTCCGTTCCGGACAGCAGAGCCTGCGGGTCGGCGGCAAGCGGGTCTCTCAGGCCGGAAATATAGAAATGTCCGCCCCTCGCCGTTTGTTGGGCGATGATGATTCCCGGTTGGGCCTCCAGTCGCGACACATAGGCCTGCCAGTGCTCCACCGCGCGTGTTTCGGGGCTCACATCACGAACCCTGGAGATATCGAATTCCGGTCCGCCTGCCGAAAGTTGTTGGGCCGCTGCGCGCGCCCGATCTATCCAGGTGTCGGGAGCCTCCCCCTCGGCAACGATGCGATCATTGACGATTGAAAGTCGTACTGAATCCGGCGGAACCAGCGACGCCGTTAGCCGCTTTAACACGAACTCCGGATCAAGACTCTGATAGAATTGCCAGCGTGAATGAACGCGGGCGGGATCGACCTGCGTTCCGGCCAACAGCGACTGCGGGTCGGCGGCAAGCGGGTCTCTCAGACCGGCAATATAGAATTGGCCATCGCGCACCTTTTGTTCGGCAACGATGATGCCCGGCTGGGTCCCCAGTCGCGACACATACGCCTGCCAGCGCTGCCCGGATTGCCAGGAAAGAAAGAACCAACCGCCTGCGGGAATCAAAACCAGCAGGACTGCAGCCACTACCAGCCACGGAAATCCCTGGTTTGATTCCTCCTGCTTCAGTTCAACGCAGGTCTGCAACTGCGTCTCTACGCCGGCCAACTGCGAACTGTCGCCGTCAAACTGCTCTAGAGCCTGTGAGCATTCATCATGGATGCGAAGCAATACATCGCGAATTATTTCATGTAATTCCTCTGGCGGATTTCCCCGGATCACCGCAACCAAGGTCGCAAACGGTCCAACTTCTGACCAGAGACGAAGTTCCCCAAAACGGATAGTGTCCAGACTGCTCTGTTCTTTCTCGTTAAATGAGTCTTTCACAAAATCCTGAATTGCACTAAGCATAGAAGAAATGAGTTGAGGATCTTCGCTAGTTGCATTATCGGCAGTTACATGCGCTATCAAAAGCCCGGAATTCCGATTGATGAGAAAGACATGTTCCACACGATAGACAAGAGAATGCTTAAGAACAACTTCCGAGAAACTTGCCCCCGTTCTCCAAGCTTCAAATCTCCACTTTAGCCCATGCCAGGTAAATATATGTCTTAAAGTTTCATTCAGCGATTGAAAGGTTTGGTCGATCTTTTCGCCGATCGACTTGCGAATAGCCGGCAGAAACACCGGGTACAATATATCCGTAAGCGTACGCGGGCTCTTCTGGATGGACCGTTGCACGGCCCTCTCGACAGCTGGCGCAAGGGCCTCTCCGAGTTGCGCATGAGGCGCACGTGCGGCTGCACTGGGGAGAACACCCCCAACTGCAGCCGCAAGCTGCTCAGGTTCGTCGAGCAGGTGCGCAATTCGTGAAAGCTCCGAAATTTCGCGGCCGACCAGCAACTGGCGCAGCGTTTCCATGCGAGGATCGACGGTTGGAACTCCGTCGAAACGCGCTCGATAGTCCGGATCAACGTTCCGGGCAATTTCGATCAATAGACTGGCCAGAGCCTCGCGATCAATCTCTGTATCGTTCGAAGCTGCTCTTTGAGGAAGGCTGATTGGGTCGACGGTCGACGTCAAGTTCCGATCAACTCACTTTCCAGGTACGCTCCGAGTTGCTCTTGCTGCCGGCGGGATCCTGATTTAGACATTTTGCAACCTCGACAAACAGGCCAGCCAAAAGATTTCGGTCGGTCTTGACATTGCCGAGATCGGAAAACATTTTCTCCATCAGCATCTGAATGCTTTCATTCTTTTGCTTGATTTCCTCACGCAGCAAATGATCGTTTCGATTTATCCGGTCCGCAACTTCCCGCTCAAGCTCGCTCAACTGATCCGACAACGCGCGCACCTGCTTTTCGAGCGCCTGATTTTGCTCGCGAAGATTCCGATCAATCTCCTTGTCGGCGTCGGCTCGCGCGTCTTTTTCGTTCCGCAATTGCGCCGCAAGCGAGTCGACCTGCTTCTTTGCATTTGACTCGTACATTTCAAGATTGCGCTTGGCCTCGGATTCGACATCCTTGAAGCGCTGCAAGACCCGTTCTTCAAGCTTGGAAAAGCGGCGGTCATAGTCCTGCATCTGGTTGCCGAACAGCAGATCACGTATCTTGTCGACACCTACAGCGTCGCCGGGGGTCCCGCTCTCGCGAGCCTGGCCCGCCATGAAGGTCAGCCCGCTTCCGTCTGCATTACTTATCAGATTTGCGTCCGCTTTATTTGCCGAAGAAGCGGTACTCGAAGATTCCTTGGCCATCCCATGCCCCTTCTTTTGAACATTGTCACAGAGCTAATTTAGCAACTGATAAACTTGCCAGTAAAATTGTCGACCCGCAAGCCGGAATCTTCTCGGCTTAAGTCGGTTCGTACGTCCCCATTCGGGTAGATTTCGACATGCGGCTCGATCCGGATCAGCTTGCGCTCGCGTCTTCGCCCGCGATCATCTTTTTGCAGATGAAATGCGAGAGCGGAGATGCCCTGGCGCATCGACCTCAGCTCCAAGCCGTCGGGCATGCGCGCTGCCATTCAGCCTGTGTTCAAGTCTTTTTTGCCCGCCTCTAATTCGCCCTTATCTTGACAGGGCAGTGCTGCCAGCCGATGCCGTCATCCGGTTTTGACATTTGCCAACTCTTGCCGAAGAAAACGAAAGCTCGATGATCCAGGATGCTACTGCAAGGCGGTGTGGTACCGATGCTCAATGCCGAGCAAACCGTCGGCGCAATGCTTGCCGGCATCCGCCGGCAGACCTACCAGATACTGGATATAGTGGTGATGGACGATGGGTCGACGGACTGATCGGCGTCGATTGTGACGGCCTACGCCGAGAAAGATCAACACATCTTGTTCTACCTCGAACCAGGCGCGGGTAAGACGGCGTGGCGCATGATCCCTTGGTTTCAATCGTGGTTCCTGCGCACAACGCGGAGGTAACGCTGGCGCGCTCACTCGATTGCCTTCTCGATCAGGAAATAGTGGATTGGGAGGCGATCATCGTCGACGACGCCTCCACGGACCGCACCCCTGCGATCATCGCCGGTTATGTAGAGCACGATGCCCGATTTCGGATGTTGAGCTCTTGCGCGTATAGCGCCGCCGGCGCGCGCAATAGCGGGATGTCGAAAGCGCGCGGCCACTGGCTCATGTTTCTGGATGCGGATGATTGGGTGGATGCCAGCTTCCTTGCGAAAATGCTGGCCGCACTTGAAGCCGCGCCCGATGCGGTCGCCGCCTATTGCGGTTCCCGGCGCGTGATGCCCGATGGCGAACTCACCCCGTCGAGCATCGCGACGGAGGTTGCGATCCAGCCCTTCGAAACATTCGCGCGCCGGTGCGCAATCCGCACTCACGCGCTGCTCGTCGACCGGAAGACAATTGTCGAGTTGGGCGGCTTCGATGTGTCGCTGCGCACCTGCGAGGACTGGGATCTGTGGCAGCGCCTCGCACGTCTAGGCAAACATTGGGTGATGGTCGACGAGCCGCTCGCTTTCTATCGGGTCAGCCCCGACTCGCTCACCCGCAATTCGACGCAGATGCTGGCAGATGCGGAAATTGTGATCGCCCGCGGCTTTTCTGCTGATCCCAGGGTCAAACACCCAGCATCGGCTCACGCCAATGGAGCGATCGAGGCGAACGGTCGCACCGCTTCCGAAGCACTCGCGTGGTTCGCGTTGTGGAACGCCGCGTCGGATTGCGGCTGCGGCTCGCGCTCGATCAACCCGCAGTCTCTGCGCGCGCTCCCGGCAGGACGTAAATGGGCGCGTGAGATCGCCAAGGTGGCCTTCGATGGCCTTATGGTAGGAAGCCTATCGGTGCCAGCGCAATTGGCTGCCAGGTGGGACAGGTTCGGCGGCTCCCTCACCGAGTTGATCATCGAACTCGGCAAGGTCTGGAATAATCCCGACGCGGCTCGCCGCGTGCAGTATCACTTTGAGCAAATGCTGCTCGATGTCGACGATCTTGCCGCGCCGCGCAGGCTGGCGCGGACACTTGGAATTCGTGTCGACGCGCGAAATCCGGCCTCGATCGAAGTGCCGGAAGGAATCGATCAAATCTATGCCCATCTGATGATGGATGGCCAGATCGAAGCTCTCGTGCAGTTCGGCGTACTCGGGAAAGTGACAAAGCGTCATTGGATTGAATTGATCCTGAATTTCGTGCCCCCTGAGCGGCTTATACGCAATCTCTCCGGCCATAAACGCATGGCGTCCCGCTTCTGGAAGAGTGCCGCGCGGCTTGCGGGGCGATCGCCTGTATATGCACCGCAAAAGGGCGCCGGTGCCGACAAATCAAACATGTTTGCAGCCGAGGCATTGCTGTCCATAGCGGGACGCCGGTCTGATCCGGACAGTCACTTCGGCAAACTCGCGCGATTGGCCGCGGAAGCGCGGCGGCTGGTTGGGTCGAGCGCCGAAGCGACAGAGCCTCTTGCAGCGCCGCGCCGTGCACCGGCCGCGGATGGGCACGACAATGATCGCACGTCGTACTGGAATCGCTATTTCGAGTCCGAGGATCCCTGGAACTACGGTTCGCCCTATGAGCAGGAAAAATATGAGCGGCAGCTCGAAATTCTGCCTGCCGGTCCCATCGGACGGGCGCTTGAGCTGGCCTGCGCGGAGGGCCACTTCACGCGGCAGCTGGCGCCGCGCGTGGGCCATTTGACCGCAACTGACATCTCCGCCGTAGCCGTCGGACGGGCGCGCGCGCGATGCAGCGATCAGCCGAATGTTGAGTTCGGCGTACTGGATTTTTCTGCGGACACGCTGCCGGGCGAGATGGATCTGATCGTCTGTTCGGAAGTGCTCTACTACCTGGACGATCTCACCGAGTTGCGGCGCATCGCCAAAAAACTCATTGAGGCGTTGGCGCCTGGCGGCAGTTTCATCAGCGCACACGCATTCGTGCTAGGTGACAATGTTGAAAGGACGGGCTTCGACTGGAACACATTCGGTGCACAAGTGATCTCAGAGACGCTGGCAACGACCGAAGGCCTCGTCTTGGAGCAATCGATCCAGACCGAGCTCTATCGCATAGACCGCTTCCGCCGCCTGTCACCAGGCGACGTGGCGACGGAACCGATGATTGATCATGTGCCAATCCGCGCGCCCGTCGAAATCGGGGTCGCGCGAAATATCGTCTGGGGCGGGGCGCGGGCCTTGCGACGCGACGTCGCGCGTAGCGAGCGGCGGCAGCGTATCCCTGTCCTCATGTATCACAGCGTCTCCGATGAAGGTCCGGCCGCGCTCGCCCGTTTTCGGCTCACGCCCGCCGCATTCGCCAGCCAGATGGCATGGCTGCGCGCCAATGGCTTTCACGCGATTAGGTCCGAGCAGCTGGAAGGGTTCATCGCCAACCGTCACCCTTTCGTTGGCCGCCCAGTGCTCATCACCTTCGATGACGGCTTCCAGAACTTTGCCGACCATGCCTGGCCGACCTTGCGCGCGAACGATCTGACCGCGGAAGTGTTCCTGGTGACGGACCTGGTGGGTGAAAGTGCACAGTGGGACGCCGACAGCGGTCCGCCAACGCAGCTTATGGACGCCAGGACGGTGCGACGCCTCGCCGCCGAAGGTGCGTTCTTCGGAAGCCATCTGGCGACGCATCGCGCGATCGATGGTCTGTCGAGCTCTGACTTGGCCGCCGAGCTCCTGCGCTCTCGTATGTTCATCGAACGGTGGACCGATCGGCCAACCACGGCGTTCGCGGCACCCTTCTCTGTCACCGACCGACGGCTTGGCAGGCTGGCCAAGGAGTGCGGCTATCGAATCGGCTTCGGCGGCAGACACGGGCCGGCGGACCTCGATTGCGATCCCATCGACCTTCCGCGCATCGAGATTCGCGGGGATCGCTCGCTCGATTACTTTGTTGCCCGTGTCGAGGCCGTGCTCGAATGAACGGTGAACTTGTCAGTGTCACAATGCGCAAGATACAATCGACGAGACGCTCCGCAGTGTGCGCGCTCAGTCCTATCGTGCGCTCAAGATTATTGTTGTTGCGATGGCTCACGCAACCAGACTGCCGCGGTTCCAGGGCGCGTCGCTCCCGCGATTACCCCATGTGGACGGCCCCGCTCCCGTTGACGGCATTCTGACGGTTGGAAGGGCGCTGTCGCAGCGACCCCACGATACAGGAGCCATCCACAGAGGACCTCGCTAGTCCAGAGGCGGCAGAAAGCATCGCCAGAACCGTACATTCTGGCTCGTCGAGGCCAATGTCTAGATTTGTAAACAAACTGGTTTTTTGTTCTCGCCCCGTTTACCTCGTTCGCAAGTCTATTGGGCCACTTGGGAGACGGCTGACATCAGCTCCTGCGGGTTTGGCGCTCCAAACATGTATCGCCCACCCTCTGGAACCTCCGTGAAGCTCCAGCGGACGATCCCCTGCCGGTCCAGCAGGAACTGACCTATCAGTTGTCCGTGTCCCGTTGCCATCATCTGCTCGTCGGCTTCGGTCAGTTCGTAATGGTCCCTCTTGTCGAGGATTTCGCTGGCCGCAAGAGGATCCATAGGACCGGGCAACTCGCTTGGTATGTCGACCCGCATATCCTTTACCGCTGCCATCGAGACCTTGTACGGCCAATTCGTCTCGTTTTCGGTGAATTCGAGATTGGGCAGTCCAAAAGCACGATGCGAAGCACGTTCAGGGTCGGAGGCCGCAAGCAGATTCGGCATCGGGTGGTAACGGAAATAGAGACGCGCCCGTTCGATCGGCGTGTTGACCACCGTAAGGCTCTCTACGCCCTTTTCGCGCAGCTCCGGATCGAGCCGCGCCTGGGCGGCGATATGGCGCCGGCAAAACGCACAATGCAGTCCTCGGAACAGGCCGACCA